>JAUNIP010000006.1:0-4457 GCA_030523425.1 Coriobacteriia bacterium | reverse complement strand
CGTCTTCGTCCGCAGCCCCGGCATCAGCCGCGCCACCAGCATCCTTTGCAGCCTTGGCGGCCTTCGCAGCGGCAAGCTTCTTCGCCTTTTCCTGCGCAGCCTTCTTAGCAGGGCTGATGATGGTCATGGGTTCTTTTTGCGAAACGGCGTAGAAGTTGCCGCCGAAGTCGATGGCGATGTTTTCGATATTCACGCCGAACAGGTCGTGCACTTCGTTTTCGAAAACGAAGGCGCTGAAGTACAGATCGGTGATGGAGGGCACCACATCGGTCTTCTGCAGGCCCCTGACCACGTAGTTTTCCATTACGTCGTCTTTCATGAAGGAGTGCATCAGGTCTATGCCGTCTTCGGTGTTCACGCACAGCGTTTGCACGTAGCGGTACCCGGCCACCTTCTTGGATTCGGCTATGGCGTGCACGTTCTCAAGCGCCATTTCGTTGATAACCGCAGAAGATGTCATTACTCCTCCCCTCTTTTCTTCGTGTTCTTCATGGTTTTGGATTTTTCGTCAAGCGCGGCAATGCCTGCCACCACGGCGTCTATCAGCGTTTCGGGCCGCACGGCGCACCCGGGCGCGTACACGTCCACCGGAATGGCCTTGTCAACGCCGCCTATCACGTTGTAGCAGTCGTGGAAGATGCCGCCCGTGCAGGCGCAGATGCCGCAGGCCACAACCACCTTCGGTTCCAGCATCTGGTTGTAGATTTCCTGGATGACCTTGATGTTCTGCTCGTTCACGCTGCCGGTGACCAAGAAGATGTCGGCATGCTTGGGGTTGCCGGTGTTAATGACGCCGAAGCGCTCGGCGTCGTAGCCCGGGCACAGCGTGGCCAACACTTCGATGTCGCAGCCGTTGCAGCTAGAGCCGTCGTAGTGGATGACCCAGGGCGATTTTGATGCGAATGCCATGTTTCCTCCTTACAGCAGCGCCAGGGCGAAGATGTTGATGCCGCCGCAGATCAGCGCCACAACCCACGACCATTTCAGCATGGATTGCCACTTCACGCGGGCGAAGTTGTTGTCGATGAAGATTTCCAGGAAGTACACCGCCAGGCATACCACCACGGCCAGCACCAGCGAAATGGGGTTGCCCCACACGAAGAACAGGCCCACCCATCCCATAAACAGCACGTTTTCGTACCAGTGCATGATTTCCACCTTGGCCAGGGTGGGGCCGCTCATTTCGGTGGTCACGCCGCGCACCAGTTCTTGGTGGGCGTGGTGGCTCATGGAAAGGTCGAACGGGCTTTTGCGCAGCTTGATGGTCAGAATGAACAGCAAGCCTATGAACGCCAGCCAAATTTTCGCAATGGCTGGCACTTCCAGCCCAAACACGGCGCCAGCGTTGAAACTGCCCGCGGCCATATAGAAGGCCACGGCGAACAGCAGCACCATGGGCTCATAGGCCATCACCTGCAGCGTTTCGCGGTGCGCGCCCAATTCGGCGTAGGGGCTGCGCGTGCAATACGCGGCCACAATGAAGAACAGCGCGCTCAGCGTGATCACGAATGCGCTCATAAGCAGGTTCCCGCCGCCGAAGAAGATGCCGCCGGCGAAGATGGCCATAACCAGCGCACACACAATGTAGACGCCTTCGGTGTTGGCCACATGGGCGTTTTCCTTGCCCAACAGCTTGCGCACGTCGTAGTAGGGCTGCAGGATGGGCGGGCCCACGCGCCCTTGCATGCGCGCGGAAAGTTTGCGGTCCAAGCCGGCCAACAGGCAGCCCACAATGGGTGCAAGCAGGGCAAAGGCCACGGTGCCGATGAGAATGTTCACAAGCATGGTTTCTACCCCCTTACACAAACAGCCTGACGATGGCATACACGAAGGCCGCCGCGATGATGGCCGCGGTGCCCACATGCGCCGGCATGGTAATTATGTGCTCGCCGAAGATGTTGTCCATGTACCAGTTGCGCGCGGAGGCTTCCTGGGTCTGGGACAAGCTGTTGCGGTACGTGCGCGCTTCGTTGTCAGCGGAAACGCCAGCCAGGTACGCGTCGGCCTTCTTCGCCTTGGACTTGCGTTCCAGGCCGAAGAGCAGCACAACTATAACCAGGGCCGAAAGGATGGCGGCAATCCACAGGTTGCCATCGGAAATGCCTTGGCCGGTCAGCCCGTACACGGAATACACGTACGGCTCCACCACTAGCGCCGATATGATCGGCAGGCACACGCAGGCCACGATGATCAGCAGCACCATGGTGACGATGGCGCCCCATTCGCTTTTGTGCACGGTAAGCTCTACGTTTTGCGGTTCACCGGCAATGCCTGCCAGCTTGCCCATCCATTTCGCCCAGAACATGAACGTGGCGGCACTGCCGAAAGCCAGCAGCAAGATGAGCACTATCTGGTGGGCGTCCACGAAGGACACCAGCGTGGCCCACTTGGCAAGCAGCATGCCGAACGGCGCAATGAACATGCACATGATGCCCAGCATCATGAAGCGGGCCAGGCGTGGCATGCGCTCGAACAGCAGGTCCATGTCTTCGATGTTGCGGCTGCCGATGTGGTGTTCGGCGGTGCCCACGCACAGGAACAGCAGGCTTTTCGCCACGGCGTGGAACAGAATTAAGAAGCAGGCGGCCCACACAGCTTCCGGCGTGCCCACGCCGGCGCACGCCGTGATCAGGCCCAGGTTCGCGATGGTGGAATAGGCCAACACGCGTTTGGCGTTGCTTTGGCTGATGGCCATGCAGCTGCACAGCAGGAAGGTGACGCCGCCTATGAGCACCACCATGGTGGAAGGAATGGGGCTAAGGGCCAATACCGGCGCCAGCTTCACCAGCATGAACACGCCGGCCTTCACCATGGTGGAAGAATGCAGCAGCGCGCTGGTGGGCGTGGGGGCCACCATGGCGCCTAACAGCCACGTGTGGAAGGGCATCTGTGCTGCCTTCGTGATGCCGGCGAATGCCAGGCACACCACGGCAAGCGTGACCGCTGCCGGGGCAAGCAGGCCGTAGGCCAAGAATTCCTGGAACGTGAGCGTGTTCAGTTGGATGGCGCACAGGAACAGCGCCACCACGAACGCGATGCCGCCAAGCAGGTTCATGATGATCTGGCGGAAAGCGTTGTTCAGCGCCTCTTCGGTGCGCGTGTAGCCGATCAGCAGGAACGAACACACCGTGGTGATTTCCCAGCCCGTGAACAGCCACACCATGTTGTTAGAGAACACGATGACATACATGGCGGAAAGGAACAGAAACATCAGACCGAAGAAGAACGGGCGGCGGTCCTTCGCGCCCTCAGGCTCGTGCGCCTGGAAGTCTTTCATGTAACCCAGTGCGTACACGCAGATGCCGCTGCCCACCACGCCTATGATGACGGTCATCAGCAGGGAAAGGTTGTCCAGGTATAGCCCGTATTCCACGTGCACGCCGTGGGCGAAGCCGAATTCGAACACCAGCGACAACACCACCTGCACCACGGCCAACGCGCCCGCAAGAATGTTCTTGAAGCGCACCGCGAAGTACACAATGACCACAGCGATGATGACGCCGATGGCGGTGCAAACGTAGTCGATGATCTCAGAGGAACAGGCAAAAGCCACAAATCCGCTGCTCAGATGCAAGGCCACGGTGACCACGGAAGCCACCGCTATGACGATGGCGCCGCCAATAACCAACACGCTGCGGGCCGCTTCGTTGCGAATGCAGAACAGCAAGATGGCAATAACCAGCGGAAAGCCAATAAGAAAGCCCAGCAATGCCAAAAGAATCCCCCTCCTTTTACTGCGTAGATGTAACAAATAATGGCCCGAAGGCCTGGGGATAGTATGGCGCAAACGCGCACCTTGCTGCCCGAAGAGTGCCCGTTGGGGCCCTCCTCCTTCGGTTAGCGGGGCAAAGTGCTACTGCGCACAGCGCAGGCGGCGCGTTTCGTGCGGCAGGCGGCGGAAGGCGGTGCACAGCAGGGCGTGGCAAGGGACGGACCGAAGCAGGCCTCGGCATGCCCTGCTGCACAGCGGAAAAACCATAATTCGTTCGATTGACTGCGAACAGGCGTTCTTTCATTATCAATAGGAGCGAAAGGAGGGCGGCATGATATACGGCGGGCGGCAGCGCAAGGTGCGCCACTACGTGCGCGTGGTGGCGTTATACCAGCTGGATGGCCAAATTGTGCCGCTCCAGATTCTGTGGGACAACGAGCGGCGCTTCGACGTGGGGCTGGTGGGCCACCCCCGGCGCGAACGCCCCGAAAGCCACGGCTTCGCCTTGCGCCACGACGTGATGATAGGCCAACAGCGCCGCGTGCTGTGGCGCGACGAGCAAGGCTGGTTCGTGGAAGTGCCAGAAGCCCGCGCCCCAGGGGCCGAAGCAGTGCCCGGAATAGACCCCCGATTCGCGGATATTCCCTGCTAAATGAATCATGTGTCAGAGGCCGGGCGATTTGACACCATGGGGGCTGCGGTGGAATATTTGGACCGGCTTGCCTAAGCCACTAGTCCTAGGTTC
>JAUNIP010000048.1 GCA_030523425.1 Coriobacteriia bacterium | reverse complement strand
CCGCGGCGCACGCGCCCACTTCACCCCGACAGAGCCCGTGCGTTCCAACTTTCGCGCTTTCCTGCCACTTTCCCCGAGAACCGTTCCAACTTTCACTCTCTGCTGCCACGCGGCGAGAAAACCGTTCCAACTTTCGCGTTTTCCTGCCACCCGGCCCCGCCCGGCCGCAAAAGCAGTGCGTCGCCGAAGGCGAGGGTCCATGCCCCAAAGCAAGGCACTTCCTTTTCCTTGCCCTAAGCCCCAGCGCAGCGCCCCCGTCGCGCCTCGTGCGCGCGAACCCGCGGCCGGCAAACCCCCGCGTCGCCGAAGGCGAGGGTCCATGCCCCAAAGCAGCACGCCTCCTTCTCCTTGCCCTTAGCCCCAGCGTAGCGCCCACATTGCGCCTCGTGCGCGCGACCCAGCGGCCGGCAAACCCCCGCGTCGCGAACGCGAGGGTCCATGCCCCAAAGCAGCACGCCTCCTTCTCCTTGCCCTATAGCCCCAGCGTAGCGCCCACATTGCGCCTCGTGCGCGCGACCCAGCGGCCGGCAAACCCCCGCGTCGCCGAAGGCGAGGGTCCAAGCCCCAAGCCGCCTGCCCTTCTTTTCCTTGCCCTAATAGCCCCAGCGCAGCGCTCCCGTCGCGTCTCGTGCGCCCGCCTAATGCAAGCGGTCCACGCCCCGGATTAGACCTCCCCACTTCGCCGCTTCACGCCTTCGGTTCAGATGCCACAGGGCGCCTGCCGTTAAGCAGGGTTTTTCGAAGATTTTCCGAAGCGCCTTCAACTGTATGTATAATGGGAAGGCTTATTAGGAATTCGGCCTGCGTAGGGCAGGTAACATGAAAGAGAAGGGTGGCTACCATGGCAATCAGCACCGCTGATTTTAAGAACGGCATGTGCATCGTCTACAACAACAAGCTGTGCACTATCGTGGAGTTCCAGCATGTGAAGCCGGGCAAGGGCGGTGCCTTTGTGCGCACGAAGCTTCGCGACATCAAGACCCAGCGTGTGGTCGAATACACGTTCAACGCGGGCACCAAGTTTGACAGTGTGCGCTTGGAAACCAAGAAAATGCAGTACCTGTACAACGACGGCACCGACTTCAACATGATGGACATGGATTCCTACGAGCAGGTTGCCGTTTCTGCGGACATGGTGGGCGAAGCCGCCAAGTGGCTGAAGGAAAACGACGAAGTTTCCCTGCTGTATGCCGGCGAAGAGCTGATCTCGGTTGAGCCTCAGATGTTCGTGGAACTGGAAGTGACCGAAACCGACCCCGGCTTCAAGGGCGACACCGTGCAGGGTTCCACCAAGCCCGCCACGCTGGAAACCGGCGCCGTGGTGCAGGTTCCCATGTACGTGAACGTAGGCGACGTGCTGCAGATTGACAGCCGCGACGGCCGTTTCGTGAAGCGTCTTTAGAAAGCGGGCCTTCCATGTACAAAATCCACTGCCTGAACAACATTTCCAAGATTGGCCTGGGCGAACTGACCGACCAGTACGAACTGACGGACAACATCGAAGAGGCCGACGCCATTTTGGTGCGCAGCGCCAACATGCACGAAATGGAGCTGCCCGCTTCGGTGAAGTGCGTGGCCCGTGCCGGTGCCGGCGTGAATAACATTCCGCTGGAAGCCTATGCCGAAAAGGGCATCCCCGTGTTCAACACCCCCGGCGCTAACGCCAATGCCGTGAAGGAGCTGGTGCTGTGCGGCATGCTGATAGCTGCGCGCGACGTGGTAGGCGGCATCGAATGGTGCAAGGAAAACGCCGCGGACGAAAACATTGGCAAGTCGGCCGAAAAGGCCAAGAAGGCCTTTGCGGGTGGCGAAATCATGGGCAAGACGCTTGGCGTCATAGGCCTAGGCGCCATTGGCAAGCTGGTGGTTGAATCCGCCGAAGCGTTGGGCATGAGCGTGGTGGGTTACGACCCGTACCTGGATGCCGAAAAGGCTGCTGCCATCAGCGCTAACATGAAGTTCACCACCGACTTGAACGAGCTGCTGGCCGCTAGCGACTACGCTTCCATCCACGTGCCGGCCTTGCCTTCCACCATTGGCATGATCAACGCCGAAGCCATTGCCGCCATGAAGGACGGTGCGGTGTTTTTGAACTTCAGCCGCGACACGCTGGTGGACGCGGAAGCCATGGCCGCAGGTCTTGCTTCCGGCAAGGTGCGCCGCTACGTGACCGACTTCGCCACGCCGGCGGTTGTGGCCATGCCGGGCGCCATCGTGATTCCGCACCTGGGCGCTTCCACCGCCGAAGCGGAAGACAATTGCGCCACCATGGCCGCTCAGGAAGTTATGGCATATCTGGAGCGCGGCGAAAAGATTCACTGCGTGAACATGAAATAGCGAAGGCGCGCTGTCCGCATGCCTTCAACAAGCGCGTCCAAGCGTTTCACCAGTATCAGTTGGGTTTTGGTGGCCGCTTGGGCGTGTTTCATTTTTTTCGCCAGCGCCCACACGGCCGACAACTTCGAAAACCCCACCGATTGGCTGGGGCAGCTGAAGCAGTGGCTGGACGGCGTGCTGGCCCAGTGGAACATCCCGGGTTTGAAGGAGTCGTCTTCGCTGGGGCATTTCGTGGAATTTAGCGTGTTCGGCGCGCTGTTGGCAAACGCGTTTCACTGCCACATGGACTGGCGCAAAGCCTGCGTGCTGGCCGTGGTGTGCGCCAGCGCCTACGGCGCCACCGACGAATTTCACCAGCTGTTCGTGCCCGGCCGCGCATGCGACCCCGTCGACTGGGTGGTAGACACCTGCGGCGGTGCCCTGGGCGCCACCTTGCGCTGGCTAGCGCGCCGGAGGTGACGCTTCGTCCTTTCGCGCTCTTTCGCCCCGCCTGCTGGCTTACCTGTCGCCTTTGTGTTTTGTGGTGTTCCGGCGCGGCGGGTATCGTATAATGGTCGTTCGGATAGCGCTTAGATGGGAGTTTGCTATGAAAGAATTAGTCGTTAACGGTATGTGCATCGCGCCTTCGGTGGTGGAGACCGTTGTCACCAGGGCCGTTTCTGAAATAGAAGGCGTCACCAAGCTTATTGCCCCTAATGCGGCTGCAACGGGCTTTGTGGGCGCGCTTACTGGCGCGAAGAACACCCCGCAAAAGGTTGTTTCCGCCGTAGACGAAAACGACCAGCTGCGCATTGCCGTTCGCATAGAGGCCGTGTATGGCAACCCGCTGCCCGAATTGGCCGCCCGTGTGCGCGAAGCCGTGGCCAACGCCATCGCCACCCAGATTGGCGTTCCGGTTGGCGCGGTGGACGTATACGTAGACAGCATGCAGTTCAACGCATAGAAGCCCAAGGATCACACGGTATGTCTGCAAAACGACATGAGCGCACCGCTGCGCGTCGTGCCGCCCTTCAGGTGTTGTATTCCAGCGAATTGGTGGGCGCGCCCGCGGCCCAGCTTATAGACGAAGGCCGGTTCCTGGAAGACGAGGACGCGTTGAGCGCTTACGCCATTGACCTGGCAAAAGGAACCGCCGCCAACCAAGGCGAAATAGATGCTTACTTGAAGGACGCATCCGACAACTGGAGCCTGGATCGCATGCCCGTGGTAGACCGGTGCCTGCTTCGCATGGCGGTGTACGAAATGATCTACGTTGACAAGGTGCCCCTTTCTGTTTCCATCAACGAAGCGGTAGACCTTGCCAAGGAATTCGGCGGGGAAGATGAGTCGTCCCGCTTTGTGAACGGCGTGCTAGGGCGCATTGCCAAAGTGCTGCAGCCGGTAGACGCCGAAGCGGCCGCGTGCGACGATGCCGACCAGTCTGGGGAGGTCCCTGATGGCGAATAACACCCTGCCCGAAGACTTCACCCAGGTAAAGCAGCGTTTGGATGCCATCGTGAAGCAAGTGTCTGATGACGCTTTGCCCTTAGACGACGCGCTGGCGCTGTATGAAGAAGCGGTGCAGCTGGGCATGCGCGCCAGCCAACTGATTGAGCAGCAAACCGTGGAAGCCATGGGGGAGCGCGCTGAAAACAGCTTGACGGAAGCCGCCGAAGACTAGGGAAGTCCCATGGGAGCGCGCCTGCTAGATAGCATTTCCGGACCGCAAGACCTCAAAGGCCTTTCAGTCCGGCAATTACAGGATCTTTCGCAGGAAATCCGCGAAGAGATTTTGGCTACTACCAGCGTTACGGGCGGCCATGTGGCTTCGTCTTTGGGTGCGGTGGAAATCATAGTGGCCGCGCACAGCCTGCTGGACTGCCCGAAGGACAAGCTGCTGTTCGACGTGGGCCACCAGGCGTATGCCCACAAGCTTTTGACCGGCCGCCGTGACCAATTCAGCACGCTGCGCACCTACGGCGGCATTTCGGGTTTCCCCAAACCCAGTGAAAGCCCCTACGACGTGCACCCTTCCGGCCACGCCTCCGATTCGCTTTCCGTGGCCCTAGGCTTGGCAAAGTCCCGCGATTTGCGGGGCGAAACCAGCAAGATTGTCACCGTGATCGGCGATGCATCCATTTCCGGCGGCATGGCCTTCGAAGCGCTGAACCACATCGGCCAGGCGCAATGTCCCATGGTCGTCATCCTAAACGACAACGAGATGTCCATTTCCCGCAACGTGGGCGGACTGATGCGTCACTTAGGCATGATGCGCACCACCAACCATTACCGCGAAGCGCGCGACGGCCTGCAAGACGCCATGGAGTCTGCGGGCCGCATTGGCCGCGGCCTGGTTTCGTGGGGCAGAAGCGCCAAGGACTCCATGAAGCAGTTCCTAATTCCGCACTCCATGATCTTCGAGCAGTTAGGCATTGTGTGCACCACGCCCTTAGACGGCCACGACCTGGGCCTTCTGCGTGAAGTGATGGCGGCTTGCTTGGAGATGAACGGCCCGGTGCTTATGCACGTGGTCACCAAGAAGGGCGTGGGTTACCCGCCCGCCATGGCAAACCCCGAACGCTTCCACGGCGTGGGTCCCTACGACTTGAAAACCGGTGCTTCCAATAAGCCTGCGCCTGCGGCGCTCACGTTCACCGATGCTTTCGGCAAGGCGCTGTGCGCGGAAGCCCGCAGGGATGCCCGGGTTGTTGCCATCACGGCCGCCATGAAAGGCGGCACGGGCCTAAGTGATTTTTCGCGGGAGTTCCCCAAGCGCTTTGTTGACGTGGGCATTGCCGAAGGGCATGCGGTGGGTTTGGCTTCCGGCCTTGCCACCGGCGGCGACAAGCCGGTGGTGGCGGTGTATTCCACCTTCCTGCAGCGCGCCTTCGACCAGATTGTCATAAACTGCGCCCTGCCCAAGCTTGACGTGGTGTTCTGCATAGACCGCGCCGGCTTGGTGGGCGACGACGGCCCCACGCACCACGGCATGCTAGACATGGCCTACATGCGTATGATTCCCAACATGCGCGTGCTTGCGCCTTCCAACGAAGTGGAGCTTGCCTTGGCCCTGCATACGGCCCTAAGCCTGGGTGGTCCTTTCGCCATTCGCTACCCGCGCGGCGAAGCGTCCGGCTGGGAATTGCCGGAATATCCCGAAGTGCTGCAGCCGGGGTGCGCCAATGTGCTGCGCGAAGGCGAAGACGTGGCCTTGTTGGCTTTCGGCCACTTCGCGAAAAACGCGTTGGAGGTGGCGGATATTTTGGCCGGCTTCGGCGTTTCCGCGCGTGTGATTGACATGCGCTGGGTAAAGCCTTTGGACATGCAAGCCATTGCGCAGGCGGCCGAAACCAAGCTGGTGGTCACGGTGGAAGACGGCGTGGTGGCTGGCGGTGCCGGCAGCGGCGTGCTGGAAGCCCTGAACGAAATGGGTTTGCGCCCCGAAACGCTGGTGCTAGGCATCCCCGACACGTTCGTGCCGCAAGGCAAGATAAGCCAGCTACACCACCAGCTGAACCTAGACGCCGAAGGCATAGCCGTAAGCGTCCTGCAAAAACTAGGCATCACCGACCCGCAATAATGCGCTCTGTGTTGGGCGACGTCCTGGTCCCGCCGGGGCGGGAGCCGGCGGGTGCCTTACGGGCTCCCCGTTCCGCTGTTCACGATGGGGCTTTCAGCCCCATCGCTCATGCGCTGCACTGCTTCAGCATTATTATTCCGCTGCGCTTTGCGCAGCATAGTGTGCTATCAGAGTCGCCCTACAGGCACCCGCCGGCTCCCGCCCGCTATGTGGTTTCGGCCGAGGTGACACTTAGCGCACGTGTTACGCTTGCTTCTCCATTATGTAGTCGTCCATTATGAAGCCGTTGCCTATGTCGGTTTCTACGGCGTCTATTACTTCGAAGCCTTTGCCTTTGTAGGCGCGGATGCCCAGTTCGTTGTACTTGTTTACCGTTAGGTACATGGCGCGCAGGCCGCGCTGTTGGCACAGCTGGGTGTAGAACTGGATGGCATGCGAAGCGTAGTGCTTGCCGCGTTCGCAGGACAGAAGGTATATCTTGCTTATAAAGAAGCGGTTTGTTTCGGGCTCAACGTGGCCGCCCGTGAAGCCTACGATGTGCTTGCCATCGGAAGTGGCCCATTCGCCCGTTTCGCCGTCATTGGCGCAGATGAACCAGTATTCGTAGGCGTGTTCGGTCATGTCGCGCCTGATGGCTTCCAGGCTCTGGAACTTCTCCACCATGTAGCGGGTTTGGTCTAGGCCAATAAGGTTGGGCCAATATTCGAACCAAATTTCGGCGGCCAGTTTGGCCAAAAGCTCTTGGTCGGCGCCAGCTTGCACCGGTGCGAATTCCAAATCCATGAAAGCTCCCTTCTTCTGTCTTCGTTCGTTTCCGTATTGTAACGCCAATATTTCCCGCGGGCTAAAACGCGTTTCCGCGTTTGTTAACAATGCGGTTTGTAACACACCGAAACACTTAGAACGTGAAACTGGGAGAGTCAAATTGTGGTGCAAGAAACAAACTAATTGAGGAGGTTCACATGTTTGACGTAGGTTCGACCGCTTTCATGATTGTGTGTGCCATGCTGGTGCTGCTCATGACTCCCGGTCTCGCATTCTTTTATGGTGGCTTGGCTCGTAGGAAAAACGTGGGCAACACCATGGCCATGGTGTTTGTGGTTATCGGCATTGTGGCTATTACCTGGACGTTGGTTGGTTGGTCGTTCGCTTACGGCGGCGACGGCTCCATTCCGTTCTTCGGCGGTTTCGACCAGATTGGCCTGCTTTCGGTGACGCAGGACATGCTGAACGAAGTTCCGGCTGAAGAAGGCGCGGGCTATCCTGCCATAATTGACGTTATCTTCCAAGCGGCCTTCTGCATGATCACCACCGCCATTATCACCGGCGGCGTGGCGGGCCGTATGAAGTTCGGCGCTGTGGTGGCCTTCCTTACGGTGTGGACCATCATTGTGTATCCGCCTTTGGCCCACATGGTGTGGGGCGGCGACGGCTCCCTGGTAGGCGACATGATTGGCGCCTTGGACTTCGCCGGCGGCGACGTGGTGCACATTTCTTCTGGCTTGACCGCCTTGGTGCTGTGCCTGGTGTGCGGCGCGCGCAAGGGCTTCGGCATGATGAGCTACCGCCCGCACAACGTGCCCTTCATCTGCTTGGGCGCCACCCTGCTGTGGTTCGGTTGGTTCGGCTTCAACGCCGGTTCCGAATTTGCGGCTGACGGCATTGCTGCTTTGGCGCTGGTGAACACCGTGGTTGCTTCGGGCGCTGCCTTGGCTTCCTGGATGGTTGTGGAGCGCATCAAGGTTGGCAAGCCCACCTTGGTTGGCGGCGCAACGGGCCTGGTTGCCGGCTTGGTCGTCATCACCCCGGCTGCTGGCTTTGTGGAGCCTTGGGCTGCTGTTATCATGGGCATCATCGTTTCGCCCATCTGCTATTTCGCCATCAGCTTCTGCAAGAAGAAGATTGGCTACGACGACGCGCTTGACGCTTTTGGTTGCCACTGCGTAGGCGGTATTGTGGGTGGCATCATGACGGGGCTGTTCTGCGTGCCGGAGCTTTCCTGGACCGACTTCGGCGGCCTGTTCTACACCGGTGACCCCAGCCTGTTCATTTCCCAGATTCTGGGCATCCTGGTGACCATCGTGTTTGTGGGCATTGCCGATCTGATCATCGCCTTTATCCTGAAGGCCATCTTCCGCGGCAGCCTGCGTGTGAGCGACGCAGACGAGGCGCAGGGCCTAGACGTTGCGGCTCATGGCGAATCTGCCTACCCCGCGTATGTGGGCTTGGACTAGACTGAACGCTTGAAGGAGGTAAGAAATCATGAAACGAATCATTGCGATTGTGCGCCCCGAAAAGCTGGAGACGGTCAAGGAAGCCCTGTTTGAGGCGAATGTTTCCGGCATGACCATCAGCCAGGTGAACGGCTGCGGCGCCCAGCACGGCTGGACCGAGTATTTCCGTGGCACCGAAGTGCTGCTGAACATGGTGCCGAAGGTAAAGTTCGAAATTGTCACCGACGACGAAAAGGTGCAGCCTATTGTGGACATCATCTGCGACGTTGCCGCAACCGGTAACGTGGGCGACGGCAAGATCTTCGTCAGCCCCGTTGAAGATGTCATCCGCATCCGTACCCGCGAAACGGGGTCGGAAGCAGTATAGGATCTCACCCTGTTTTCAGGGTTGTCTCCAGGCGGCTTTCTGTGGTGCCGCTTAGATCCAAGGGCCTGGTGGTGCGTTTTCCCGTGCGTGCCGCCAGGCTCCTTTTGTGCGCTTTGCTATACTAAGGTGTCCTGACCGAAAGGAACGCGTGAAGCTGAGCGCTCGGAAAATACTAATCGGCGTGGTGATTATCGTCGTGATCGCTGTGTTTGTGCTGCGTGGCGACCAACTGGTGGAACTGGCCGAAACGGTGAAGCAGGGGTCGCTTGTGCCGCTGCTTGTTGCGGTGTGCACCCAGCTGGGGAAATACTTCGCCCAAAGTTTCGCGTACAAGTACGCTTTCTGCGCGGTGGAAGAATCCGTGAGCGCTAAAGACATGCTGCCTGTGGTGTTTGGCACGTTTTTCATGAACACAATTGCCCCTTCGCTGAACTTGGCCGGCACCACGCTGGTGGTTGACGACGCGCGCCGCCGCGGCATAGAGCCCGGCAAGGCCACATCGGCCGCGTTGCTGATGCAGCTTTCGGTGGATTCGGCGTTTATGTGCATCATGGTGCTGTCGTTTGTGGCCCTTACGTTCACGGTGGGGCTGGAACCTGTGTGGTTCGCCTTGGGCCTGATAGTGCTGTTCATTGTGGGCTGCATGGCCGGCCTTTTGGTGCTGGGCTACAAAAAGCCCGAAACGTTGGTTAAGGTGCTCACGCCCATTTCGCGCCTGATCAACCGGGTGTTGGTGAAGTTCAAGCGCAATCCCATGAAGCCGTGGGTGGAAAGCACCGTGAAGGGCTTTTCCAGCGCTGCCGGCATGATGGCCAAAAACCCCAAAACCACGGCGAAGGTATTCGGTTGCTCCTTGATTGCCAGCTGCTGCGAACTTTCGGCGTTTTGCCTGGTGGGCGTGGGATTCGGCGTCACCAGCCCGCAGCCTTTGGTGTGCGGATACGTGGTGGCCACGCTGTTTGCCATGGTGTCTATCACCCCGCAGGGCGTTGGCGTGGTGGAAGCGGCCGTCACGGTAGCGTTCACCATGTTTGGATCTTCTGCTGCCGCGGGCATTGCCATTGGCTTGGTGTACCGCTGTATCGTGTTCTGGATGCCGTTCCTTATTGGTGCGGTGCTCATCAACTTCACGGGCACCTTCCAGGGCAAGAAGGCTCCCAAGCAGGAACTGGAAGGCCACGACGCCGCTGCATTGGAGGCGGCCGCCGAAGGGGTGGCTCAGGCCGCGCCCGCGCAAGCTAAGGAGCCCGATCATGCCTGATGCTTTGTTCGAAGACTTGGGCTTCGCTAAGGTTGACCATGACCGCGCGCGCCGGCAAGGCAGCGGGGAAGTCATCTACGGCGCAGGGAAGACGCCCGAACAGATTGCCGCCATTGCCACCAGTCTGCACAAGGCGGGGCAGTCGGTGGTGCTTGTAACGCGCCTTGCGTCCGAAGCCGCCGAAGCGGTGCGCGGGCTGTTGGCCAAATCCGGCGTGGAAGCGCCGTTTTCGTACCACCAGGTGCCCCAACTGGGCATGCTGGGCACGCCGCCTGCACCAGACGGCAACGGCATAGTGGTGGTGGCCGCGGCGGGCACGTCCGATTTGCCCGTGGCCGAAGAAGCCGCCTTCACCGCCGAATGCCTGGGCAGCGAAGTGGTGCGCCTGTACGACGTGGGCGTGGCCGGCATTCACCGGCTGTTGGCCTACGAAGAAGACATAGCCCGCGCGCAGGCCATAGTGGCGGTGGCAGGCATGGAAGGTGCCTTGGCCAGCGTGGTGGGCGGCCTGGCGAAGTGCCCCGTGATAGCGGTGCCTACCAGCGTGGGCTACGGCGCTTCGTTCAACGGCTTAGCGGCGCTGCTTTCCATGCTGAATTCGTGCGCGTCTAACGTTTCGGTGGTGAATATCGACAACGGCTTCGGCGCGGGCTTCCAAGCCAACTTGATCAACCACGCTGCGGTGAAATAGCAGGCGGGATCTGCTTGCCGCTATGAAAGGATTCCTATGCCAGAGTTGCATTTAGACCTGAGTGAATATGCTACACGGCAAAGTATTCTGGACCAAGTGAACGCCCAGCTGGGGCCCCAGCATGCCGCTGAAGTGGCCGCGCGTGCCGCGGGTGCCGGCGTGCCCGATGTGATGCACCATCATCCGGCCGATGTGTTCGCCACGCTGGACGCCTTGGCGGTTTCCGATGCCGTGAAGTTCCATGCCAAGGCCATTTACGAACTGCTGACCCATGCGGAAGCCACGGTGCATGAAAAGCCCATTGACCAGGTGCATTTCCACGAAGTGGGCCGCGGGGCCGGCATTCAGAACGTGGTTGCCATCTGCTTGGCGCTAGAAGCGTTGGCGCCCGTTCGCATTACTGCCACGCCCGTGCAAGCGGGAAGCGGCACCCTACATTGCGCGCATGGTGAAATGCCTTGCCCCGCGCCTGCTACGGCGGTCATCTTGGATAGCGGCGTACCCACCTGCGAAACCCGCCTGGAAGGGGAGCGCTGCACCCCCACCAGCGCCGCCATCATCAAGCACTATGTGCAAGCGTTCGACGAGCCCGGTGCCGCACGCACCTACTTCCAAGGCCCCGTCCCCGAACAACCGCATGGGCATGGGCACGAGCATGGGCATGGGGAGCACCACCACTAGCGCGGGTTCGCTTAGGGATTGAAAACCGTGGGAAAGGCGGTTAGCAGCGCCGTCGAGAAATCTGAAGTGCGGCATGGTTTCATTGGGCGGACGCATTAGGCACACTCGAGCCGCTACGCTGGGGTTTTAAGGCAAAGAAAAGAAGGCGTGCTGCTTTGGAGCACAGACCCTCGCCTTCGGCGACGCACTACTTTTACATCCGCAGATTCGCGCGCACGAGGTAACGTGGACGCATGCATTTTCGCCCCTCCCAGCGGCAAAAGTCGTTTTTGTGTTTTCCCAGGTCACGCATTGAATCAACACAAAAACAACACACAAATCCAAAATTTTTCTTGACAGATGCGCTTTCATGGTAATAATTTTTACGTTTATGACTTTTTTCGAAATCGGACACCTTTCGAAGGAGGAAATGCCCCGTGGCGAAAGCGAAGAAAAAGCAGCAGAAGGTGGAACAGCCCACCCTGTATCGCGACCGCCGAAGCTTTGCGAAGATTCCGGACGTTATGGACGTCCCGAACCTGATTGCCATCCAGACGGAAAGCTTCGAGTGGTTCAAGACCGAAGGCCTGCAGCAGGCCTTCCGCGACATCTGCCCTATCGAAAACAGCACGAAGGACATGTGCGTGGAATTCGGCAAGCACGAATTCGGCGACCCCAAGTACAGCGTTGACGAATGCAAGGAAAAGGACGTTTCGTACCAGGCGCCCCTGTTCGTTGAAATCCGGTTCATCAACCGCGAAACCGGCGAAATCAAGGAACAGGAAGTGTTCATGGGCGACTTCCCGCTGATGACTCAGCGCGGCACGTTCATCATCAACGGCACGGAACGCGTGGTCGTTTCGCAGCTGGTGCGTTCCCCCGGCGTGTATTTCGGCAGCGAACGCGACAAGACGTCGGACAAGACCATCTACAACGCGAAGGTCATCCCTAGCCGCGGCGCGTGGCTGGAATTCGAAACCGACAAGCGCGACGTGCTTTCCGTGCGTATAGACCGCAAGCGCAAGCAGCCGGCAACGCTGTTGCTGCGTGCCTTGGGCCTGGCCGAAACCCGCGAAGAAATCATCGAAACGCTTGGTGCCAACGAAATGGTGCTGCGTACGTTGGACAAAGACCCCGCCACCACCAAGGAAGAGTCGCTCATCGAGCTGTACAAGCGCTTCCGCCCCGGCGAGCCGCCCACGATAGACAGCGCCCGCACGCTGCTTGACGGCCTGTTCTTCAACCCGCAGCGCTACGACTTGGCCAAGGTGGGCCGCTACAAGATCAACAAGAAGCTGGGCTTTGACCAGGAAAATGACTCTTCCACGCTGACGCAGGAAGACATCATCCAGTCCATGCGCTACATCATCGCCCTGCATGACGGCGAAGAGGGCTTTTCCACCGACGACATCGACCACTTCGGCAACCGCCGCATCCGCACCGTGGGAGAGCTGATCCAAAACCAGTTCCGCATCGGCCTGTCCCGCATGGAACGCGTGGTGCGCGAACGCATGAGCATGCAAGAACCCGACGAAATCACCCCGCAGAGCCTGGTGAACATCCGTCCCATCGTGGCTGCCATCAAGGAATTCTTCGGCAGTTCGCAGCTTTCGCAGTTCATGGACCAAGCAAACCTGGCCGCCGGCATTACCCACAAGCGCCGTCTTTCCGCGTTGGGCCCGGGCGGTCTGTCCCGCGAACGCGCCGGCTTCGAAGTGCGCGACGTGCATACGTCCCACTACGGCCGTATGTGCCCCATCGAAACGCCTGAAGGTCCCAACATCGGCCTGATCGGTTCGCTGGCAACCTATGCCCGCGTGAACGCCTACGGCTTCATTGAAACCCCGTACCGCCGCGTGATAGACGGCAAGGTGACCGACACCATCGACTACCTGACGGCCGACGAAGAAGAAAAGTACACCATTGCCCAGGCCAACGACCTGTTCCACCCCGAAACGCGCGAATTCGGCACGTTTGACGACGACGGTAACTTCGTGAAGTCCACCCGCGTGCTGGTGCGCACCACCGACGCCGACGGCGTGTTCGGCGAAGCCGCCGACGTGGACCCCGCGCAGGTGAACTACATGGACGTGTCCCCGCGCCAGATGACTTCGGTGGCCACGGCCCTCATTCCCTTCCTGGAACACGACGACGCCAACCGCGCCCTGATGGGTTCCAACATGCAGCGCCAAGCCGTGCCGCTGCTGCGCCCCACCGCCCCGCTGGTGGGCACCGGCATCGAACACCGCATTGCCGTTGACTCCGGCGAAATTCTGGTGGCCCAGCGCCCCGGTGTGGTTGACTACGTGGATTCCCAGACCATCATCATCTTGAATGACGAAGGCGAATACGACGAATACCTGATCCCGAAGTTCCAGCGCTCCAACCAAAGCGGCTGCGTGAACCACCGTCCTATTGTGCGCAAGGGTGACGAAGTGCACACCGGCGACGTGTTGGCCGACGGCCCCAGCTGCGACAATGGCGAGCTTGCCCTGGGTCAGAACCTGATGATTGCCTACATGCCTTGGGAAGGCTACAACTACGAAGACGCCATCATCGTGTCTGAGCGCGTGGTGGCCGAAGACCTGCTGACGTCCATCCACATTTCCGAATACGAGCTGGACGCCCGCGACACCAAGTTGGGCCCCGAAGAGATCACCCGCGAAATCCCCAACATCTCCGAAGACATGATTTCGGACTTGGACGCCGAAGGCATCATCCGCATAGGCGCCGAGGTGTTCCCGGGCGATGTGCTGGTGGGCAAGGTCACCCCCAAGGGCGAAACGGAGCTGACCGCTGAAGAGCGCCTGCTGCGCGCCATCTTCGGCGAAAAGGCACGCGAAGTGCGCGACACGTCCTTGAAGGTGCCCCACGGTTCGGGCGGCCGCATCATAGGCGTCAGCCGCTTCAGCCGCGAAGCCGGCGACGACTTGCCCCCCGGAGTGAACGAGCTGGTTCGCGTGTACATTGCCCAGAAGCGCAAGGTGCAGCAGGGCGACAAGCTTTCCGGCCGCCACGGCAACAAGGGCGTCATTTCCCGCGTGCTGCCCGTGGAAGACATGCCGTACTTGGCCGACGGCACCCCCATCGACGTCATTTTGAACCCCCTGGGCGTGCCTTCCCGTATGAACGTGGGCCAGCTGCTGGAAAACCACCTGGGCTGGGCCGCGAAGTGGGGCTGGTCTGAAAACGAGAAGTCCGAAGAGCCCGTGGAAGGCCCGTTCTTCGTGGCCACGCCGGTGTTCGACGGCGCCACCGAACGCGAAATTTCCGACTGCATAGAAGCTGCCAACCGCAACCTCATCAACATGCGCAAGAAGGAATACGGCGAACACTTCCGCGCTGAACTGGTGCCCCAGCTTTCCCGCGAAGGCAAGACGTGGCTGTATGACGGCCGCACGGGCGAAAAGTTCCGCGAGCCCATCACCGTGGGCCAAACCTACATCCTGAAGTTGGGCCATATGGTAGACGACAAGATCCATGCCCGCTCCACCGGCCCCTACAGCCTTATCACCC
>JAUNIP010000089.1 GCA_030523425.1 Coriobacteriia bacterium | reverse complement strand
CCATTGTAAGCCCAACCTCCTTCTTCCGGAGGTGCAATGACCGCCTGACTCCGCCGGTCAGATTTGTCACGTTTTTCGGGTTCCAGCTGCAGCAGCAGCTGGCGAACAGCCAGGTCGTAGCCCTCTTCGAAGCTTTGCGAGTAGCCGGGCGATTCCAGCACCACCACCGCACACCCCGGCAGCACCTGCGCGGCCAGGTCTTTCAGCTGGTCGCCGATGAGCGAGGCCCCGGGCGAATTCACAATGGCCAGCAGCTTGAAGCTCACGTTGTCGCGGATGAACTCCAGCGCAGCACGCACCTTTTCGGCCGTGCCGTACACGTAGTCGTAGCCGTCCAGGTAGGTGCAGGGCACGCGCGACTGGCGGAAGAACCAGTCATTCAGGAAGTTGTAGTCCACCGGCACCTTTTCGCCGCCCTCTTGCACGGGCAGGTACAGCGAGGGATGGACGGTAAGGAACTGCGAGGTTGTGCTGTGATAGAACTTGCAGCCCATGGGGCCGTTCAGCAGCACCACCGTGTTGCGGATGCCCTCTAGGCAGAAGATCATCCCCGTTAGGCTATCAGGCCCAATGGGCTTCGAACAAGGCTCGGTCATTCTTCCACGCCCCCTCTCGCTTGGTTTGAAGCAGTTCGGCCCAGCGGTCGAACAGGTGCAGCGCCGCTTGGAAGCCTATCACCGGACTCATGGGCACGGCGTCTACCACGTAGCTGCCCTCGGCGGCCGTGGCGGTGTAGTTGCTTAGCACGATGTCCGGCGCGGTTTCGCGGATGCGCCGGGTCATCTGGGTCCAGTCGTAGTTATTGTCCACCGCCGGCCAGCGTTCGGGCGTGTCGGAAATCTTCACGGGCTGGTGCAGGTAGTTGGCCACGCCGATGTAGACCCACTCCATGCCCACGTCGCGCCCGGCGTTCAGCAGCCAGTCGATGTTGCAGTTGATGGTGGTTAAAAACACGCGCTTGCCCGCCAGCACCGGGCGCAGGCGCGCCACCCAGGCGTCGTAGGCCGCTTGCTGCGCGCACACCACGCGCTCCACGGCGTCTTCGCAGGCGAACTCGCGGCCCAGCTGGCACAGCCAGGCGGCAGTGGCGTCGAAGCCCACGGGCAGGGCGCCGTCCATGAAGCGGGCGTTGAACTCGCTTTCCAGAAACGCACGCAGCTGGCGGCAGTCGGCGCTGTCGGCGGCCATCACGTTCAGCGGCGCGGCCAGCAGCCTGCGCACTTCGGCCACGGTGGCGTCACCCAAGAAACGGCAGTTCAGGCGGATGTCCAGCGGGTCTAACATCTGGTGCAGGACCTGCAGGTTCAGCGCCACGTTGCTGGCCATGGAGTTTTCGCCCACGATGTTGATGCTGCGGGGCGCGGGCGGCGCGGCCGGGTCCACCAGCGCGCGGGCCAGGGTTTCCGTGCACATGCGAATGCCCTGCATGTAGTCGCCCGCGATGTCGCCGTCGGCGGCGATGGGGATAACCGGGCATTCGGGCGTGCCCAGGGCGGCTATGCGGTTCACGTCGTCGCCGATAATGCCGCTTACGCAGGAGCTTATAACAACGATGGCGCTGTAGCCCTGCCCCAGGGCGCGGCGCACGTGGTTTTCCAGCAGCTCCATGCCTCCGAACACGGCTTCGGCCTGGCCCATGTTGCTGCACTCGAAGTGCGGCACGATGGCCGAAGGGGTTAGCACGCCGCGGTTGTACAGATTCTTTCGGCCGGGCGACGATATGGTTTGCCAGGTGTAGAAGGCGCAAGCCTTCGGGCTGTGGGCTATAACCAGCGCGTCGGTGAGGTGCACGGCGACGGTGGCCGCCCCATTGAAGGCGCAGCCGTACAGCGGCAGGCGGTTCGCCGGCGGGCGGGGGTCGGGGGCGCCGGGGGCGCCGGCGGCTTGCGAAGCGCTGCTGGCAGTGCAGGTACTACATATATATGTAGGGGTTTGCTCTGGCGCGGCGGCTTCGGCTTCGGCTTCGCCTGCGGCGGCCGCCTGGGCTGTGCCCAGCACCACTTCCTCCAGCTCTTCGTCGCTTAGCGGCCGGGCCTCATACAGGGGCATGTTGGGGCCGATGCCCGCCGCCAGCTGGGAGAACACCTGCTGCTCGGCTTCGGCGCCCTGAAGCTGCATCACGGTGCACTTGGCCTCTTCGGCGCGGGCGAAGGCGTTGCTGCGGGGGACCTTCGCGCAGATGGGCAGGCCCACCGCGCGGGCGAAGCGCTGCACGCGGCCATCTTCGTCGGCCACGTTGCGCTGGTTGTAGATGATGCCGGCCACGCGGCGGCGGGCTTCGCCGTCGAAGTTGCGGATGCCGCGCAGGATGTTGTTGGCCGCGTAGATGGCCATGTATTCGCCGCTGGTTACCAAAAACACGGCGTTGGCGTACTCCCGGCGCACCGGCACGGCGAA
>JAUNIP010000047.1 GCA_030523425.1 Coriobacteriia bacterium | reverse complement strand
GGTTTCTTCCCAACGTGGACCCCGCCCAAAACGTGGTCACCCCCGCTCCGGCCCCATGCCCCACGTCCCCATTTCACACATCGCGCTAGCAGGTTTAGTGGCGCTTGTGGCAGCGACGGCCGTGGCGGTGGGGCTTGCGGCCTAGCTTTTTGGCGCTGATGCCGTTTTCCTTGCAGGACACCACCAGCTTGTCGCACAGGGCGAACAGCGTTTCGGTCTCTTCTTCGGTCAGGCCGGAAAGCGCGGCTTCCGCGGCCTTCGCGTTGGCCTTTTCGCGCTTTTCAGCCACCTTGGCGCCTTCTGCGGTCAGCTTCACCGCGTAGGTTTTGGGCTGATCCACGTTTTCGATGGTCACGTATCCGTTGCGCTTGGCCTTCTTTACAATGTCCTTCAGGGCCTTGCGGTTCACGCCCAGGGCCACCGTCAGGTCGCGCTGCGTGGCGCCGTCGTTCTGGGAAAGGGCCGCCAACAGGGCGCCTTGTCCGCGCTTGTAGCTTCGCGGGCCGTTTTCGTGCATGGAACGGCTGACCAACTTGTTGGCCTTGTCCAGCTTGTTTACAACTTTGATTGCCGTAGTCATAGGGCATTCTCCTTAGGTAGTGCTTGTATAACGCAACCCTAGGATAGCGCCCTTGCGTAAGCTTGTCTACATATTTTAATTATTCATAAATAATTTGTTTAAGTATTATTTTCCCAGATAAACAGGAACTTATTTTTATTCATGAATATTATTTTGAATAATACTTTACGAAGAAGGGCATTCGTCTGGGGCGGCCCCTTCGCCTTGGCGGGCACTTTCATCACGCAAGGCCCGCAGGCGGCGAACCTCCTTCACCACGAAGACGGTGGTCACAATGAAGGCCAAAGCGTCGCTTATGGGGACGCACAGTTCCACGCCAATCAGGCCGCTCACGCCAAACACGCTCATCGCGACCGGCGGGAACAGCAGGTAAAGCGGGATGAGGAACAAAATTTGGCGGGTGAGCTCAAGGATGGTGGATTTCAAAGGCTGGCCGCTGGATTGGAAGTAACTAGAGCCCATCATCTGGTAGCCCACAAGCGGCAGCCACATGGCAAAAATACGCATGGTCAGGCACGC
The DNA here is from genome assembly GCA_030523425.1 of Coriobacteriia bacterium. Taxonomy (GTDB): domain Bacteria; phylum Actinomycetota; class Coriobacteriia; order Coriobacteriales; family Eggerthellaceae; genus JAUNIP01. The sequence continues at coordinate 14,736 of JAUNIP010000047.1, read as the reverse complement.
AAAATCCATCAGTTCAGGGTCGATGTTAAAAATGGACAGCACCAGCGCGGGGAAGATTTCGAAAAGCAGCCAACACACGGTGGCCAACGCCGCAGAGAAAATGCAGGCCCACTTGAGGGTTTCCAGCACGCGGTCCCATTTGCCAGAACCAATATTGAATCCCAAAATGGGCTGCGCGCCGCTGGTAACGCCGATGACCACGGTGTATGACAGGCCCAAAACCTTCCACACAATGGAATTCACTGCGAAGGCGTTGGTGACGCCAATGGGGTCGGTGGCGGCGTACAGGTTGATGACGTGGTTCATCACCAGGGTAACCACGGCGCTGCCGCACTGCATAATGAACGACGCAAGGCCCAAAAACAGGATGCGACGCATCATGGGGAACACCGGCGCCAAGTTGCGCGCATGAAGGCGGAAGGGCGCAGACGGAATCGCACACAGATAGACAAGCACGGGCACCATGCCAATGCCCTGACCCAGAACGGTGGCAAACGCGCTGCCCGCGATGCCGAAACCCATTCCCAGCACCAACAAAGCGTTCAGGGCGAAACAGGCAACCGTGCCCAACACGCTGCAGCCCAGCGAAAGGTTGGGGCGGCCAGCGGTGCGCAAGAAGTTGTTCAGACCCATGCCCAGCGACTGCAAGGTGAAGCCAATAAGGATAATCTGCATGAAGGTTTTGGTGGGGTCCCACAGCTGGGCCGGCGTGCCCAGCAGGGCCAAAAGCGGGTCGATAAACAGGGTGCCAGCTGCGGCGGAAAGCACGCCAAAAGCAATGAGGAGCGTGGTGGTGTTGCCCAAAATGCGTTCCACCTGTTCGCGGTTGCCGCGGCCCAGTTCGATGGCGGCCAACGCGTTGCCGCCGATGCCCGCAATCATGGAACAAGCCATCAAAATGCACATCATGGGGAACGCCAGCTGCGTGACGGCGGCACCCACGTTGGGAACCGCGATCTGCAAGAAGATGGTGTCCACCAGGTTGTACAGGGTGTTGAAGATCATCATCACGATGGCGGGGACCGAAAATTCCACCAACAGCTTGATGATGCTTCCCGTGCCCAGGCGCGCGGGGTCCTTCCCCGGCTTGGGCTCAGGCGCGGGCGCGGGCGCCTCGGCGGGCGCGGAATCTTCGATTAGGCTAGAACCGTCGTTCATGCAGCACTATCTTCCTTCTGGTGGCGTGGCAGGGGCGTTAGTCCTGGTAGCTGGCTTTCAGGCCTTCCCAGGCCACGCGGGAATTCTTGATGGTTTCGGGGCTTATGCAGTAGCCAGCGCGGGCCCAGCCTTTGCCGTGGAAGCAGCTAGACGGGCACAGCAGCAGGTCAAACTGGCTTTTCGCGCGTTCGCTGAACGCCATGTCGTCTTCTTCCAAAGCCTTGATCCACAGGTAGAAGGCACCTTGGGGCTGAATGTATTCGTAGCCCAGTTCGTCCAACATGCTGGTGAACAGTTCGCGGTTTTGGCGGTACGCCTCCACGTCGGACGGTTCGTTCACGCATTCTTCCACCACGCGCTGGAACAGCACGCTAGCGCAGATGTAGCCCATGGCGCGCGCGGCGCCGCACACAGAAAACCACACGTTGTCCACGTCCGGCATGCGGTCGGACACGTAAATGTAGCCGATGCGTTCGCCCGGCAGGCTTAAGCTCTTAGAAAACGAATAGCACAAGATGGTGTTGTCGTAGTAGTCCGGCACGAAGGGCACTTCGTCGCCGTAGGTGATTTCGCGGTAGGGCTCGTCGCTGATCAGGTAGATGGGATGGCCCACTTCGGCTTCCTTTGCCTTCAGCATGTCGGTGAATTCGCGGATGTTTTGCGCGCTGTACACGCTGCCCACCGGGTTGTTGGGCGAATCGATGATGACGGCGGCCGTGCGCGCGTTGATGGCGGCGGCCATGGCGGGCACGTCAAGCTGGAAGTCCGCTTCGCGGGCGGGCACTTCCACCACCGTGGCGCGCGCGGTTTCAATCCACACGGAGTATTCGCAGAAGTACGGCGTGATCACCACCACTTCGTCGCCTTCGGCGGCCACCGCGCCAATAGTGATGGCCAGGCCGGCCGCGGCGCCGTGCGTCATGTAAACGTGTTCGTACTTGGCGTCTATGCCGAAGCGTTGCCGCAGGTTGTTGGCCATGGCTTGGCGCGTGCTGGTAAGCCCAGCGCTCTGCGAATAGCTGTGCAGCTGGTCGGCGGGTTCTTCCAGCAGCTTGCTGATGGTTTCCTTCACCTTTTCGGGCGCGGGCACGCTGGGGTTGCCGATGCTGAAGTCGTACACCTTGTCTTCGCCGATTTCAGCCTTGCGCTTTTGCCCGTAAGCGAACAGGCTGCGGATGGCGTTGGGTTCGCTGCCCAGCTTGATATAGCGTTCAGTAAGCATAGGTGCTCCTATCTGCAAGAAGTGTGTGCGTTTCAGGGTATCACGAATTTGGCGGAGGGGATTTGGAAGTTACGAACGCGCGCCGGACGGGGTAACGTTGAGCAGCACCAAGAACACGTCTTGCACGCGGGCGAACACTTCGCGCAGGTTGTACCACTGCTGGTCGGTGTAGCTGTGGTATTCGCAGTCCACGCCCACGGCTTCCATCTTTAAGCCCTTCGCGTCGTACAGGGCGCGATACTGGTGGTACGCCTGCGTGGACACCACGATGCGGCTGCAACCGAACACGTTCTTGGCGCGGTACATGGTTTCGTACGTGGAAAAACCCGCTTCGTCGCACAGGATGTTTTCGGCGGGAATGCCTTGATTCACCAGGTATTCCTTCATGGCGGCGGGTTCGTTGTAGGACGCTTCGCCGCCGTCGCCGCTGACGATGATGGTCTGGGACGCGCCTTCGCCGTACAGCAGCACGGCGTTGTCCAGGCGGTCCTTCAAGATGGTGGAAGGCGTGCCGTCGGGGCGCACGCTGGCGCCCAACACCACTATGGCGTCGGCCTTGTAAGTGGCCGTGGCCTGCAGCGAAACGATGTTTTTGCCGGTAGAGCCCGTGACGATGTAATTGCACGCACCAATGCCGGCAGCGGCAACAACCACCACCAGCACCACCAATTTCAGAAGCATTCCTATCATGCGGCCCAACAAACCATGACCTCCCAATAACAGCATGATAGGGATTGTAGGGGCAATTTCATGCCCTCAAAAACGCTCCAAACGGAATCCCCAAAGGCACCACAATTTGGCGCCATTGGCGCGCGCCGCTGCGGCGGCTCCGGTCGAAATGACACGGGGTTCGCCCCCTGTTGGCGCGCTGCGGCTATTTCAGCAAGTCAACCACGCGGGACAGCTCTTCGCGGGGGATGTCCATCTTTTCGCCGGTGCGGCGCACCTTCACTTCCACGGTGCCGGCTTCCAGGCCGCGCTTGCCCACTACCACCTGCACGGGCCAGCCAATCAGGTCGGCGTCGGCAAACTTCACGCCGGCGCGTTCCTTTCGGTCGTCTATGGCCACTTCCAGGCCCAAGGCGTCCAGTTCGCGGGCAATGTCTTCGGCGGCGGGCTGCACCAGGTCGTCTTTCACCACCAGCGGAATCACGCACACGTGCGCCGGCGCAATGGGCACGGGCCACACGATGCCGTTTTCGTCGTGCGACTGCTCCACCGCGGCGGCCAGCGTGCGCGAAACACCCACGCCGTAGCAGCCCATGATGAAGGGTTTTTCCTTGCCGTCTTCGCCCATGAACGTGGCGCCCATGGATTCGGAGTATTTGGTGCCCAGCTTGAAGATCTGGCCCACTTCAATGCCGCGCGCGCCTTGCGTGGGCTTGCCGCACACGGGGCAGGGATCGCCCACCTTGGCCACGCACAGGTCGGCCCAGGCGTCCACCCGGAAGTCTTCGCCCAGCTTGGCGCCCGTGTAGTGGAAGCCGTCAACGTTGGCGCCCACCACCCAGCGGCTAATGGCCTGCAGGCTGGTGTCCGCGGCCACCTTCACGCCGGCGGGCAGGCCCACCGGGCCCATGGAGCCCTTCACCAGCTTGGCTTCCACCATTTCTTCGTCGGTCAGCGGGCGGAAGCCCGGGATGATGCCCTTGGCCTTCGCTTCGTTCACTTCGTAGTTGCCGGGCACGAACAACACCCAAATGGTGCCGTCGTTGCCCACGCCACTGAAGGCCTTCGCCGTGGCGGCCTCTTCGCAGCCCAGAAATTCGGCCAGTTCAGCGATGGTGTGCACGCCGGGGGTTTCGATTCTGGTCAGGCTTTCGGCCGGGTATTCCACGGGCGCGGGGGTGCAGGCGCCAATTTCGGTGTCCGCCGCGTAGCCGCAGTCGCAGTACACCAGCTGGCATTCGCCGGTTTCGGCCAGCGCCATGAACTCTTCGGAGCCGCTGCCGCCAATTTCGCCGGAGTCGGCCTGCACAATGCGATATTCGAAGCCCATGCGGCTGAACATGTTGGAGTACGCTTCGCGCATCTGCAGGTAGCTTTCATCCAAGCCTTCCTGGTCGGCGTCGAAGCTGTAGGCGTCCTTCATGATGAATTCGCGCGAACGCAGAAGCCCGAAGCGCGGACGGCGTTCGTCGCGGAATTTCAGCTGGATCTGGTACAGGTTCTGCGGCAGTTCCTTGTAGCTGCGCAGTTCGTTTTTCACCAGGTCGGTGATGACTTCTTCGTGCGTGGGCCCCAGGCAGAATTCGTTTTCGTGGCGGTCGGTCAGGCGCAGCATTTCTTCGCCGTACACGTCCCAGCGGCCGCTTTCGCGCCACAAGTCGGCGTTCTGCACGAAAGGCATGAACACTTCCTGCCCGCCGTGGGAATCCATTTCTTCCCGGATGATGCGCTGGATTTTGTGCAGCACGCGCATGCCTAACGGCATGAACGTGTACAGTCCGGCGGCTTCCTTGCGGATCATGCCGGCGCGCACCAGCAGCTTGGCCGAAGCGATGTCGGCGTCGGACGGATCTTCTTTTAAAGTGGGCGCGTACACCCGGCTCATGCGAAGAATGGCACTCATAGTTTTTCTATCTCCTGTAACAGCGCATCCACGATGCGGCTTTCTTCCACTTTGTACAACGTCTCTCCCTGTGCGAACAGCATGCCTTCGCCGTTTCCGCAGGCCACGCCTATGTCGGCGCTGGCCGCTTCGCCGGGGCCGTTCACCACGCAGCCCATGACGGCCACCTGCACGGGCTTGGTAACGCCTTGAAGGCGCTGTTCAACTTGCTGTGCTAATCCTATCAGGTTCACCTGGCATCTGCCGCACGTGGGACAGCTTACCAGTTCTGGACCGCGCCGGCGCAGACCTAGCGCGGAAAGCAGCGTCCAGCAGGCGCGCACTTCCAGCGTGGGGTCGTCCGTCAGGCTGATGCGCAGCGTGTCACCGATGCCCTGTTCCAGTAAAACGCCCAGGCCAGAGGCGCTTTTGATGATGCCTTGGAAGGCCGTGCCCGCTTCGGTGATGCCTATGTGCAACGGCACCTGCGGGATTTCTTCGGCCAACAGGCGGTAGGTTTCTATGGTGGCCGGCACGTCGTGGGCCTTCGCGGACACCACTATGTTGGTGAAGCCTTGGGCTTCGAAGTAGCGCACGTAGTCGGCGGCCGACTGGACCAGCTTCTGCGGCAGCGTAAGGTCCGCACGCGCCGCCAGCTGCGCGTCCAGGCTGCCGGCGTTCACACCTATGCGGATAGGAATGCCCTGTTCAGCGGCCACTTCCATCACTTCGTTGGTTTTCTGCAGGCCGCCGATGTTGCCGGGATTGATGCGCAGTTTGGCCGCGCCGCGCTTAGCCGCTTCGATGGCAATCACGCTGTCGAAGTGGACGTCGGCCACCACGGGTAGCGGGCTTTCCGCGCACACCTGCTGGAAGGTGTCCAGGCAGTCGCGCCGCGGGATGGCCATGCGCACCACTTCGCAGCCGGCTTCCGCCAGCGTCTGTATTTGCTGCAGGTTAGCTTGCGCGTCTTGCGCGTTGGCATTCAGCATGGACTGCACCACCACGGGCGCGCCGCCGCCAAGGGGCACCTGCCCCACCATAACCTGCCGCGTATGCGTATTCGGCTTGCTCACGTAAGTCCCCCTTTTTCAGACGCCCTCCATTGTGCCACACCTGCGCCGCCCGCGCCCGCGCCTTCCGGGAATTCGCACAGCGGGCGGCCCAGGGACCCTGGTTGGCCCGCACCGCAGAAACGCGCTGGTGATTGACCACCTAACAGGTAAACTGGTACATGAAAAATAACGCAGCGCCAACGCGCCGCGCGCGGAAAGGGGTGGCCATGAAAAACATTGTTGTGCTGGGGTCTACGGGGTCTATCGGCACGCAGACGCTTGACGTGGTGCGGCGGCATCCGGACAAGCTGCGCTGCGTGGCGCTGGCGGTGAATTCCCGGGTGGAAACGGCGCTTGACCAGGCGCGGGAGTTTGGCGTTACGCACTTGGCCGTGGGCGACGAAGCGCGGCGCGGCACGTTCAACGAAGACGAGTTGGCTGTTACCTACGGCGCCGATGCCGTGGAGGCCCTGTGCCTGCTGGAAGAAGCTGACGTGGTGGTGAACGCCCTGGTGGGAGCCGCGGGCCTGCGGGCCAGCTACGCCACGCTGCAGGCGGGCAAGGTGCTGGCGCTGGCAAACAAGGAATCGCTGGTAGTGGGGGGCGACCTGATCATGCCCCTGGCCCGCCAACTGGACGAAGCGTCCGGCTTCCAGCATTTCCTGATGCCCATAGACTCCGAGCACGGCGCCATCTACCAGTGCCTGCTAGGCGAAAACCCGCGCGAGGTCACGCGCCTGTGGGTGACCGCGTCCGGCGGCCCCTTCCGCGGCCGCACGCGGGCCGAACTTACGGGCATAACCCCCGCTCAGGCGCTTGCGCACCCCACGTGGAACATGGGCGCGAAGATCACCATCGACTCCAGCACGCTGATGAACAAGGGCTTGGAAGTCATAGAGGCGCACCACCTGTTTGCCATGTCGTATGACCGCATTGCCGTGGTGGTGCAGCCCCAAAGCGCTATCCATTCCATGGTGGAATACTCCGACGGGTCGGTGAAGGCGCACCTGGGCACCACCGACATGCGCATTCCCATCCAGTTCGCGCTTTCCTACCCCGAACGCTGGGACGCCCCCGTGCAGCCGTTGGACTTCCGCACGCTGGGCAGCCTGGAATTTGCTGCGCCCGACGAAGACACCTTCCGCTGCCTGGCGTTGGCCAAGCAGGCAGGCACCACGGGCGGCACCCTGCCCTGCGTCATGAACGCCGCGAACGAAGTTGCCGTGGCCGCGTTCTTGGCCGAAGAAGGCTCCTATCTGGGCATTGCCGAATGCGTGGAAGCCGTAATGGACGCCCACCGCGCCGCAGGGGTGCAGCGCGTGGAAAGCATAGCCCAGCTGCAAGAATTGGACACCTGGGCCCGCGAAACCGCCCGCAAGAACGTGCGCTAAGCCCCCGGCCCGCAACCTTACCAGTTGCCGAAGATGAAGCGCTGGACGTCTTGGTTGATCATCACCACGAACAGCAGCATGAACAGGCCCATGCCTATCAGGGTGGCGGTGTTCATGGCGCGCACGGAAACGTTTTTGCGGCGCAGCTTCTGAATGACTTCCACCACCAGGCGGCCGCCGTCTAAAGGCGGGATGGGCAGCAAGTTCATGATGCCAAGCGACGTGCTGATCATGGCCGTGAACGCCAGCGCATCGACAAGGCCGGCTTCAAAGGCGCTTTTCGACATGACGGCAATGCCCACCACGGAAGTGGAGTTGGAAATGGTGTCGCCCACCGTGACAGGGTTGAACAGGTTGATGACGGCCTGCACCACCATGACCAGGTAGGCGCACCCCGCCTGTATGGCACGCAGCGGGTCCACCGTTATATGCTGGATTTCGCCGGTGTCTTGGTTTTGCACGTCGAAGCCCAGCACGGAATAGATGAGCACGAAGGCCAGCAAGGCGAACAGCACGTTCACGCCCGGGCCGGCTATCAGGATGACGCAGCGCTTCCAGAAGGGCAGGTTGCAATACTGCTGGGAAAGTTCGCTTTCGAACAGGGCGTGGGCGTCTTCCACCGGGCGCGCCTGGCCTTCTTCGTAGCGCGGCGGTTCGGGCAGGCCGGCGGCCTGGCGCTTCGCCAGCGCGCGCTTGGAGTAGTGGGGGCTTTCCACGGCGCGATAGGTGTTGTAGGGGTCGGTGCGCTTAGGCGCGGTCAGGCTGCCCCATTCCACCAGTTCCACCAGGGCATCTTCGGCGTCGTCTTCGGAAATATCGCAAGCCTGGGCCACATCCTCCAGGTCCATGGTGCCATGTTCATACACACACGCCAGCACTTTTTCCAGGTGAGGGCTTTGCTCGCCCGCTTCCATGCCGCACACGCGCGCATAGCCGCCCAACGGCACGCACGTAACGCCGAAGCGCGTTTCACCGCGCTTGAAGCTAAGGCCAGGGCCGGGAAAGCCCAGCATGAATTCGCTCACGCGCACACCGAACGCGCGGGCCGTCAGAAAGTGCCCCCCTTCGTGGATGAACACCAGAAAGCCCAACACGATGGTGGCACTAAGAATTGTCAGCAAAATATCCATGCGCCCCATTATAAGCGCCCCCGCAAGCCCGCCCCCAACCCCCAGGAAATCCACACGAGCGCAATTCGCACGCCGAACGCGCGGGCAAGCCCGACCAACGGATGACGAGAACCCCTACCCCCTTATCATCAAGCGACGTAAGGGTTGGCCAGCCGCAAATTCGTTCGTACGAGCCGCGATGCAAGCGCTAGGCTGAGGTTTTAGGGCAAGGAAAGAAGGCACGCGGATTGGGGCCGTGATCCTCGCCTTCGGCGACGCAAGGGGTTGCGGGCTGCAAAGTCGCGCACATGGAACGGAATGGGTGCGCTACGCTGGGGTAATTGGGCAAAGAAGGGAAGGGCAGATTGCTTCGGGCCATGGATCTTCGCCTTCGGCGGCGCTTGCGGGCTGCGGCTGGAGGCGTTCTGGGCCGCCGCCGTTGTGTGAACGACGAAACGAACGATTTCGTCGTTCACACAACGAAAATCGGGCTGTTTTCGCGTTGTGTGAACGACGAAGGGGCGTCAAAGGGCGCTCTGGGGGCGCTCGTCGCCTTCCGCAGCCCGTTGTGTGAACGACAAAGGGTGAGCCCGCCTTGGCGGGACCGGTAAAACTCCAGGTCAGCGAAGCGGCCCCTTCGCGGCCCGATTCTGCGCCGACGGCAGGCCGAGGAGACGGGAAGCCGTCGTCGTTCACACAACAACGAAATGGGGCGAAATACGCCGTGTGAACGACGAAATCGACAGTTTCGTCGTTCACGCAATGAAGCGCACGGATGCGGTGTTGCCCGCAGCGCCCTCTTCGTCGTTCACGCAACGGCGGCGGCCCAGAACGCCTCCAGCCGGAAGCGCGCCCGCGCCGCCGAAGGCGAGGGTCCCGGCCCCAACAAGCCTGTCCTTCTTTTCTTTGCCCTAATGTGAAATGGGGACGTAGCATTTTTCACATTTTGCTCCCCCAAAATGTGAAAAATGCTACGTCCCCATTTCACATGCTACGTCCCCATTTCACATGTCAAGCAGCGCAGCGTGGAGCTCGCAAGGTATCCGCCATCACCCGCCGAGAGGACCCCGGGCCGAAAGCATCGCATTCAAACGCCCCCCGGCAGCCGGACACGCCAAGGCTTCGCCCATGAACGCACGGTTTACAGCGCAAACGGGATGCAGCCGCCGCTGACCAGCAAAATGGACGCGGTTATGGCTGCCAGGAACAGGGAGTCGCAGCGGTCTAGCAGGCCGCCGTGGCCGGGCATGATGGTGCCAGAATCCTTCACGCCCACGTTGCGCTTGATGCGCGATTCGGCCAGGTCGCCCAGCACTTCCATAACACCGCACACAATGCCGAAGAAAAACGCCACGGGCAGGCTCATGGTCACCCCCGGCACAAAGCTCATGATGCACCAGAAAATGCCCGAAAACACCAGTCCGGCAATAAAGCCTTCCCAGCTCTTCTTCGGGGAAACCCGCGGCGCCAACTTGTGCTTGCCGAACTTCTTCCCAAACAAATATGCGAAGGCATCGTTGGCCCACACGCTTAGGAACAACAGCAGCAACAAGATGCCGCCCCATATGCCATCAAGCGCCCCGCGAATGACCACCAAGCTGGAAAGCAGCAGACCGGTGTAGGACGCGCCGAAAAAGCAGATGCTTACATCCGCAATGCGGGCGCGGTTCCAAAACACGTACCACACCAGCAGGGCCAATATGAGCGCCAGCGTCACGTACACCGCCCCGGAAATGCCAAACCACCACACCGCCGGCGGATACAGCACCGTGGCAACAATGCCTAGCAGTTCGTTGGGCAGCTTGGCGTCGGAACGCAGCATGTAATAGAATTCGCCCGCACAGATGCCCGCCGTCACGGAAAGCATCAGCACGGTGGGGATGGTGCCTAACAGCACGCACAGAATGGTGACGCCAATGTAGACCGCACCGGTGCGCACACGCACCTGGGTTTCGCTGGGGTTCTTCAGCTTTTCCGGCGTTTTATCCAGCGCGTAATTCTTCACGCGCTCGGTGCGTTTGGGCTTGTCAGGCGCGGAATCGTCTTCGCGGGCGCTTTTGTCCACACGGGTGGGCAGGTCTTCCTGCAGCGCAGAAGGGCCTTGCACGCGGCGCGGCGTGTCATCGGGGGCAGGCTGAATCATCACACACCCCCAAACCGGCGTTCACGCCCCTGGTATTGCAGCAGGCAACGCAAGAAATCGTAGCGGTCGAAGTCGGGCCACAGCACGGGCGTGACCACGAATTCCGCGTAGGCAATCTGCCACAGCAAGAAGTTGGACACGCGCACTTCGCCGCTGGTGCGAATGAGCAGCTCTGGATCGGGAATTTCGGCGGTGTACAGCAGCCCGGAAAGCGCTTGCTCGGTTAGTTCCGGCGCGGGCTGCCCGGCTTCCCAGGCGGCTTTCGCCTGGTCAACAAAGGCTGCGCACGCATCCACCAGTTCCTTGCGGCCGCCGTAGTTCACGGCCACCACCAAGGTGAGGCCCGTGTTGTTCTTGGTCTTTTCCCAGGCTTCGCTGAAGGCGTTGCGCGTGTCCGCAGGCAGGGCGCTTAGGTCGCCGATGGTCATCACGCGCACGTTTTCTTCGTGCAGCTCGTCCACTTCGGCCAACATGGTCTTGGCGAACAGGTCCATCAGGCCCACCACTTCGTCAAGCGGCCTCGACCAGTTTTCCGAACTGAACGAATAGATGGTCAGGAAACGAATGCCCAGGTCAGACGCCATGCGGATGCTTTCGCGCACCGCTTCGATGCCCGCTTTGTGCCCGCGCAGGCGCTTCCAACCGCGCTGCTTGGCCCAGCGGCCGTTGCCGTCCATAATGATGGCCACATGCTGCGGGATGTTATCCAGGTCCAGCGCGCGGGGGTCTAAATCTGCGGGCGGATTAGGGTATATGTAGTCCAGCGGTTTATTCACGCTAGATTTCCATGACCTCGGCTTCCTTCTTCTTGAAGGCAGCGTCGATGTCGGCAATGAAGCGGTCGGTCAGCTTCTGGCTTTCCGCTTCGCCGCGCTTCTTTTCGTCTTCGGGCAGGCTTTCTTCCTTGATGGCCTTTTCGATGGCGTTATTGGCGTCGCGACGCACGTTGCGCACGGCCACGCGGGCCTGCTCGGCGTATTCCTTGCACTGCTTCACCAGTTCGCGGCGGCGCTCTTCGGTAAGCGCCGGGAAGGGCAGGCGAATGAGCATGCCGTCGTTGGAAGGCGTGACGCCTAAGTCTGACGCGATGATGGCCTTTTCGATGCTGCCTAGCGTGGACTTGTCCCACGGCTCGATGACCAGCATGTGGGCATCGGGCGTTTTCACCGCGGCCATTTGGTTGATGGGAGTGGGCACGCCGTAGTAGTCCACCTTGATTTTGTCTAGCACCATGGCGTTCGCGCGGCCGGTGCGCACCGAAGCGAAGTTGCTCTGCAGCGCCTCGGTTGCCTTTTCCATACGCCTTTCGGCATCGGCAAGAATGTCACTGATCATTGTGGGTACCTCTTTCCCTTTCGCGCCGGCGGGCGCTTACCAAAACGTACGTGCGCCGCGTTATTCCACCACGGTGCCTATGTTTTCGCCCTTCAGGGCGCGGGCAATGTTTCCTTCGGTGCCCATGTCGAACACAATCATGGGCATGTTGTTGTCCATGCACAGCGACGTGGCCGTGGTGTCCATCACGTGCAGGCCGCGATTGATGACTTCCATGTAGGTAATGCGGTCGAACTTCTGCGCATCGGGGTTCTTCACCGGGTCAGAATCGTACACGCCGTCTACCTTGGTGGCCTTCATAAGCACTTCGGCTTCCAGTTCGCACGCGCGCAAGGCAGCTGTGGTGTCGGTGGTGAAGTACGGGTTGCCGGTGCCGGCGGCCAAGATGACCACGCGGCCCTTTTCCAGGTGGCGAATGGCGCGACGGCGGATGTAGGGCTCAGAAACGGCCTGCATGCCGATGGCCGACTGCACGCGGCTGATAACGCCGTGGCGCTCGAAGGCGTCCTGCAGCGCTAGCGCGTTCATGACCGTGGCCAGCATGCCAATGTAGTCGGCCTGGGCGCGGTCCATGCCTTCGGTACTGCCCGCCAGGCCGCGGAAGAAGTTGCCGCCGCCCACCACAACGGCCAACTGCACGCCGTCTTGCACGATTTCGCGAATCTGTTCCGCCAGGTTGGAAACCACCGCGGGGTCAATGCCGAAGCCGGCTTCGCCTGCCAGCGCTTCGCCCGACAGCTTCAGCAGCACACGGTTGTACTGGTAACCTTCAGCCATACTTGTCCTTTCAGCCGAATGTTTACATGCCGTTCCATATTACCCCAAACAACCAAAAAGGGTTACCGCTTGGGCAACCCTTTTATGATTTTGGGTGGTACTTATTCTGACGCGGGCCCGAGCTTGTTGGTGGCCCCTTCGTTCGGAACGGCATGGGGAGTGCGGTTCCGAACGAAGGTGTGCGGGCCATTTCGCATTAGTTCGCTTAGTTGGTATTGTTGCCGAACAGGGAATCCCAGGAAAAGTTGCTGTTGCCTTGATTGGTGGTGCTTGTGCTTGCGGCGTCGGAGCCCAGCGTCACCTGCAGCGTCAGCGTTTCGCCGCTGCGGTTCACCGTGACGGCGATGGTGTCGCCGATGTTCTTGGAACGCACCGCCAACTGCACGTCGGACGAAGATTCGATAGTGGCGCCGTCCACGCTGGTGATGATGTCGCCCACCTTCACGCCCGCCGCTTCGGCGCCGCTGCCGGGGCTCACCTGGGCCACGTAGGCGCCCGAGCTGACGCTGAAGCCGTAGCGCTGCGCGATGGAGCTGTTGATGGTGGTGGTGGAGATGCCCATCTGCGCGTGGGAAGGCGTTTCGCCGCTGATGATTTGCTGCGACAGGGCGATGGCGTAGTTGACCGGGATGGCGAAGCCCACGCCGGAGTAGTTGCCGGAATAGGATTCAATCAGCGTGTTGATGCCAATCAGCTTGCCGTCGGCGTCCACCAAGGCACCGCCGGAATTGCCGGGGTTGATGGCTGCATCGGTTTGAATCATGTTGGTGTAGATGGTAGATTCGCCGGTGGAGTAACCGTAGTAGTTAGAGCTGGAGTCGCTGTACACCTGGCTGCGGTTGACGGCAGAAACAATGCCCGTGGCCACGGACTGTTCCAGGCCGAAGGGGCTGCCGATGGACATGACCCATTCGCCGATGTTCAGGTTGTCGGAATCGCCCAGTTCGATGGCGGTGAACGTTTTGCCGTTGGCGTTGGACACCTTGATGACGGCCACGTCGCTGGAGGAATCGGAGCCAATGATTTCGGCGTCGTATTCGGTGCCTTCCACGGTCACCTTCAGGGCGTCAGCGCCTTCGATGACGTGGTAGTTGGTAAGGATATAGCCGTCTGTGCTGATGACAACGCCGCTGCCCAAGGAAGTGTTCGTCAGTTCGCCGCTGTTGGAATTAGAGCCGCCGCCGTAGAAGTAGTCGAACAGACCGCCGTATCCGCTGGAGGTGGACTGGGTGTACACGTCGATGGACACCACCGAAGGCAGGCACTTGGAAGCAACCTGTTCTGCCAGGGTGGACGATTCGTCAGTAGCGGTAATGGCGTTGCCGCTGCCGCCGATGACCGTGGCGGTCTTCAGTGCGCCGGTGCCTATCATGATGCCGAACACCAACAGGCAGGCAATCAGGGCGCCCAAGAAGCCGAACAGGAAGGTTTTCAGACCGCCCTTGCCGCCCGACGCCTTTTCAGCCGTGGCGTTCTGCACGGGAATTTCTTGCGTGGGGTAGGACGAAGCGTAGGACGTCTGCGGGTCCACCGGGCGATAGGCGGAAGTGGACTGCTGCTGGTAGGACTGCTGCTGTTAGGGCTGGGTGGCAGCGGGGTTCACCTGGGCCGGCGTGATTATGGGCTGCTCGGCGGTGACTTGCTGCTGGTAGGCCTGTTGGGCGTCGTAGGACGGCTGGGACGCAGGCGCGGGCGCGGGCTGAGCGCTGCCGGGCGCGGGCGAGCCATAGGCGGGCGTTGCCGGCTGGGACGCAGGCTGGGCTTCGCTGGGGGCGGGCACCGGGTCTTGGGACTGCGTGGGTTGGTTGCTCAACGGTTGGTCATTTAGATACTCGTCTGGCATGGGTCTGTCCGTTCTCTTCGGCTTGACGACTCACAAGGAGTCTTTTCTTGATGGCGCATACGCTACTCCCCCAACTTGAAAAACGCCTGAAAGCCCCCGTCCGTCTTCACAACTCCCACACAGCTTGATGGTGAGATGGGGACGTGGTGAAA
>JAUNIP010000088.1 GCA_030523425.1 Coriobacteriia bacterium | reverse complement strand
CGCCCCCGCGTGGGCGTGGTGGGCCCCGCCGCCCTGGTGCACGACCCCTACCTGAACGACAACCTGGTGGCCTTCGCCGCCAAGCAGGGCTTCGCGGCCGTGTTGGCCCCGCCGGAATACCTGGTGGACGAAGACATGAGCTACCCCGCGGCCCTGACGTACTTCCAAAACGAAGGCATCCAAACCGTGCTGTACCTGAACAGTTTCCGCTGCCTGAAAGGGCACATAGACGCCTACGGCAAGCAACAGCAGCTGCGCGAACGCTTCCCCGGACTGCGCATAACCGTCATCGACTTCGATTCAGAATCTAGCGTTTTAAACAGACAGAACCGCATTGTCTTAACACTTCGCAACCATTTCGTGCGAAAATGAGGTCACTTGCGTAAGTTGTGGAAACACAATTCCGCACTACATTGACTGCAACCGGAAGGACGAAGCCATGGCGTTGAATCCGAAGAAAATTGCCGGCACCCTTGCTGCTGCGGGCGTGGTTGCCGCGTCTGCGCTGGTGGTGGGCGCAACTGCCGCCATTCGCAGCCGTCACAATCCCAAGGTGCGCACCATCACCGACGGCCAGGGCAGCCCCGTGCGCGTGCTAGAAGTGGACAAAACCTACCAAAGCGCCACGTACGTGGAAGAAGAAAAGCGCTCTGACCTGGTGCTGGAATACTATCGAACCTTCAACGTGATGTTCGACTTCGGTCTGCCCATTGAAAGCGTGCTCATGTTAGGCGCGGGCGGCTGCGCATATCCGCTGAACGTGGCCAAGCTGCACCCGGAAATTACGGTTGACGCCGTGGAATGCAACGAACAGATTGCCCAGCTGGCCCGTTCGCACTTCTTCGTGGACGAAGCGCCCGAAAGCGGCAACTTCAAGCTGCACGTGTGCGACGGCCTGGAATACCTGGTGAACGCCAAGGAAGAAGGCACCACCTACAGCGTCATCATCAACGACTGCTTCAACGGCAAAAAGCCCGACGACACCCTGCTTACTTCCGCGGCTCTGAAGCTTTCGCGCAAATGCTTGGTGAAGGGCGGCCTGTACATGGTGAACGTGACCAGCACCCGCAAGGGCAAAAACACGCGCACGCTGAAGAAGACCACCCGCGCGCTGAACAGGGCGTTCAAGCACGTCTACACCTTCCCCTGCACCGACGCTGAATTCGGCAAGGAAGACAACTTCGTGATAGTGGCCACCAACGGCAACTACAAGATTGAAATCCCCGTGGTGGAAGAGCCCGAAGACGACTTCAGCCTGGAAGTAGAAGCCTAGGCACCCGCCGGCGGCGGCCGTTTGGCCCCGCGAGCGGGTGGGTGCAAGTAACATGCGCCTCATGTCGCCTCGACCAGGTCCGCACAGCGGCGGAGTGGAGAGGTCTAGCCCGAAGAAAGCCCCGCTTGCATTGGGCGCACGAAGTGCGCGTATGTGTCACCTCGACCGGAGGCCCTGCAGGGGCCGGAGTGGATAGGTCTACTCCGAAGCATGGACCGCTTGCATTGGGCGGGCGCACGAAGTGCGATGCGAGCGCTGCGCCGGGGCTATTTGGCAAGGAAAGAAGGGCAGGCTTGTTGGGCCGTGGACCCTCGCCTTCGGTGACGCGGGGTTTTGCGGGCCGCAAGGTCATGCGCATGAGGCGCAATGGGGGCGCTGCGTGGGGGCTATTAGGCAAGGAAAAGGAAGTGCCTTGCTTTGGGGCCAGGACCCTCGCCTTCGGCGACGCGGGGTTTTGCGGGCCGGGGCGTAGGGGCCGGCTGGGGTGTTCTATGCCGTCATAATTGTGTGAACGACGAAACAGGCGTTTTCGTCGTTCACAAAGCGAAAACCAGGCCGTTTCCGTGTTGTGTGAACGACGAAGAGACGCCGGGGGCCCTCGGAAGTTGCCCGATGCCTTTCGCGGCTCGTTATGTGAGCGACGAAAGGGACGTCTAACTCAGCGACGCCGAAGAAACTCCAGGTCAGAGAGATGGGCCCTTCGCGGCCCGGTTCTGGGCCGGCGGCATGCAAAACAGGCGGGAAGCCTTCGTCGTTCACACAATGCCGAAAAGGGGCGAAATACGCCGTGTGAACGACGAAATCGGCTGTTTCGTCGTTCACGCAATGAAACGCTCGCGTGCGGTCCCGCCTGCAGCGGCCCTGTCGTCGTTCACGCGGCGTCGTTCCGGCGGCGGGCTCCGCGAGGCCGGGGAATGCCGCGCCCGCGTGCGCCGGGAAGCGGCCAGGGCGTCCGCGGCCCCGCCCCCCTGGCAGCAGAAGCCGAAAGTTGGAACGGTTTTCGGGGAAAGTGGCAGCAGAGGGCGAAAGTTGGAACGCACGGGCTCTGTCGGGGCTAGGCGGGCGCGTGCGCCGGGGGACCTGGATTCGGCGCCACCTTTGTGACCTGGGGAAACGCAAAACGCCTCCAGCCTGAGGGGTTCACTCGGGCGCTTGCGGTGCCGCGCGGGGGCCCGAAGATTCCAACTTCCGGCGTCTGCTGCCACGCAACGGAAAAACCGTTCCAACTTTCACGCTTTCCTGCCACACGGACTCGACCGCGCCCCGCGTGGCAGCACAAGCCGAAAAACG
>JAUNIP010000046.1 GCA_030523425.1 Coriobacteriia bacterium | reverse complement strand
CGGCGGCCTTCTTTTCGGCCTCACGCGCGGCAACGGCTTCCTTGGCGGCACCGAACTTGTCGGTGAAGCGCTGGACGCGACCGCCTGTGTCAATCAGTTTCTGGGTGCCGGTGAAGAACGGATGGCATGCGTTGCAGATATCGATCTTCATTTCGGACTTGGTGGAACGGGTAGTGAAGGTGTTGCCGCAGCTGCAGCGCACCGTGCACTCCACGTAATCCGGGTGAATTCCTTGCTTCATGGGTACTCCTTTTCGTGTCTTGGTTTCCGACCAAGACGGGAACAGCCTGCCTATAGTAGCACAACGCCGCCGCTAGTCAACCACTTCTTCCGGCAAACCTTGCTGGGGTTTGCGCGTCTTGAAGGCGTACACCAAGATAATCACACCCGCTATGACCAGCGGCACGGAAAGCACCATGCCCATGGTCAGCCAGTTGCCCCACAAATATCCCATCTGCGCGTCGGGCTGGCGCACAAATTCAATGGCGAAGCGAAACACGCCATACATCACCAAGAACAGCCCCAAGAAGGTGCCCCGCGGACGCGGCGGGCACTTGCGGGAAAGGACGAACAGCACCACGAAGATGACCAGGCCTTCCAGCAGTGCCTCATACAGCTGCGAAGGGTGCCGCGGCATCACGCCGGCGCTGCCGCCGAACACCACGCCCCACGGCAAGTCGGTGACCGCGCCCCACAGCTCCCCGTTCACAAAGTTGGCGCAACGCCCGAAAAACAGGCCTAACGGCGCGCCTATGACCGCCAAGTCGGCTATGGTCATATACGGAATGTGGGTCATCTTGGCAGCCACGATACCCACCAAAAACGCGCCCACCAGCCCCCCATGGAAGCTCATGCCGCCGTTGCTTAACGCGAACACCTCCAACGGGTGGCTGAAATAGTAGCCGTCGCCGTACACCAAGCAATAGCCCAAACGGCCGCCCACCAAAATGCCGATGATCACGCACAGCACAATGGTTAGCGCCGCATCCACGTCAACCCGCACCTTCCACCGCTTCGCGGTGAAATACAGCACCAGGCCCGCGCAGATAAAACCCAGCACATAGGCTATGCCATACCAACGCACAACAAGCGGCCCCAGCGAAAACGCCACGGGATCAAGGCTTTGGTAGATGTCATTTAACATGGTCGCACTCTTTCAAAACCGAAGGGCCTACAGCAAAAACCGGTTGGGGTTGCCTTGGCGCGGGGCATTATCCGCGGCCGTAGCAGCACCAGGGCCCTGCGTTAGGAAGTGCTCGCACGCGCGGCACACCTCTTTCACGGCCGCGTCGTAGTTCAAGTCGGGGTTCAGCATCATCACGATGTCAGTTGCCACCACATGCGTGGGCCGCGTGCATTCGCTGAAGCAGCAATCGGCCGGGCAGGGCTCCCCGGGAATGTTGTGGGGGCACCGCTGCCTCATTTCGTCGTCGCAGCCCCGCTGCTCCCAGCACCTTGCCATGTCCTCTCCTTTCATAAAGAAAGGGCGCACCACACATTCGTGATGCGCCCTTCGCGAACTAAAAGCCTTATTCGGCCGGCACAACCTTGGTAACGCCGGGAATGCGATCTTTCAGGATGCGCTCGACGCCGTTGGCCAGCGTCATGGCAG
Source organism: Coriobacteriia bacterium (assembly GCA_030523425.1). GTDB lineage: Bacteria > Actinomycetota > Coriobacteriia > Coriobacteriales > Eggerthellaceae > JAUNIP01. The sequence goes on along the minus strand of JAUNIP010000046.1, from coordinate 14,969 downwards.
CCATGGGACAACCGTTGCAGGCACCCTGCAGACGCACGGTGACCACGCCGGCTTCGTCAACGTCCACCAGCTCCACGTCGCCGCCGTCCATCTGCAAGTTGGGGCGGATCAAATCAAGCACGGCGGAAACATCATTCTTGTCAATCATAGGAAACTCCTTTGTCTAGGCGGTGATGGCGTTGATTCTAGCACAGGCAGCCCGCAATGCAGGCATCAAAGCGCAAGCGGCCCGTTTAATTCTGGGGCATCCAGTCGGTTCCTAGCACCACCAACACGTCCGTATCGAACAGATAGTGGTTGGTGCCGTCGATGACCCTGCCCATGTTCAGGGCCTGGCACACGGCGTTCGCCGCAGGCTCAAAGGCGTCGTCCAGATAAATGACCAAGGTTTCGGTATACACATAACTGTCGGTGTTGCCGGTTTCCTCAACCTTGTAGCCAAGGTTGACCAGCTGCTGGGCGATGGTCGCCGCGCCGCCGGTGATGCCCGATCCGTTGCGCACGGTAATGGTGAAGCTTTGCGGATCCACTTCGGCCGCCGTGGAATGCCCCACGGCAGGGTTGCCGCCTGCTTCCACGGTGTCCATCATGATCGACCAGGAAGACGAATAGGCAACGTAGCCCACATCGCCCGTGGCGGTTGCAGACGTTTCATAACAGGGCACCTGTTCGGCGAAAGCGGAGCTTGCTTGGAAGCCGTTATACGCCCTGAACAGGGAAATGAGAGCCTCGGCAGGCCAATCAGTATGCATATACTTGGACTGCTTGTCCAAACGCGTGCAGGCATCCAAAAACCCCCCGCTGGCGCTGTGCTGCAGGAACTGGGCCACGAAGGCGCACTGGTTCAAGCCTTGCTGCTGGGTGCCCAAGCTGAAATTGGTGGCACGCAGAAGCGTGGTGGTCTGCACCCCGTTAAGCTGCTGCTGACCAGCGGGAATGTACAGCGTGCCCGCCTTGGGGTCATCCACTTCTTCGGCAAGGTTCCACTCAAGGCCGCCCCACTGGTCCACCAATCCTTCTATGTCTGCCTGCGTCAGGCGCACCACATGGGCAATGTCCACGTTAGCGAATGCCGCCACCGCGCGCACCAGTTCGCCGTATCCGCCCATGGACACCGCTTCGTGTAGGGAATGCGTTGCACCGTCATTGAGCGTAACCTGCAGTGCAGCGGGAATGGAAATGCATGTCAGCGCCTTGCCCGCTTCGTCCATGCGGGCCAACACCACCATGTCAACGTCGGTATTGCAGTTGTTGGTTTCATCCAGGTCGGCCACGAACAAGGCATAGTACGGGGTATTCGCGGCAGGCGCGGTCACATACGCCGAAACGGTATCATCGTTTAGGACTATGCGCCCGCCCACCAAACCGAAAAACACCCGCGACGCCACAAACAGCCCCACGCCCACAACCAACACCAGCACGGCCAAGCACACCAACGCCACCTTCAGCACCGAAAACGCCTTGGGGGTTTGGCCGTAGGCGCGCGCATTGGTGCGCTGGGAATACGATCGCATGCTTTCGGCGGTGGTGCTAGACGTGCCCAGATTGCCGACCACGCCGGCAGACGCCCGCCGGCTGCGGCGCGCACTGGAAAACTTCAGGTCGTTGGCATTCATTTTGCCGGGACGGCCCGCACGCGCATGCGCCTGGTGCGTGCCCACCGTAGAGGCATTCACCCGTTGCGAAACCTTGCGCGACTGCTTGGCGGTGATGCGTGTTGGCCGGCGCTGCATAAACCTTCCCTACTGCAAAGAATCCGCACTGACGCGCGTCACCGTTCCACCCAGTTGGTTCAGCTTGGCAACATAGTTTTCATAACCGCGGTCTATGTGGTCTACGCCATACACCTGCGTTTCCCCTTCGGCAAAGCATCCCGCCAGCACCAAGGCCGCGCCAGCGCGCAGGTCGGTGGACGAAACGGGTGCGCCTTGCAGGGATTCCACGCCGTGCACGGTGGCATGATGGCCGTCTATGGCAATATCGGCACCCATGCGCATAAGCTCGGCGGCGAACATGAAGCGGTTTTCGAACACGTTTTCCGTTACGACCGAATTGCCTTGCGCGCAGGCATCTAGCAGCATGAACTGCGCCTGCAGGTCGGTGGGAAAACCGGGATGGGGCAGCGTCTGGATATCGGTAGGCTTCAAGGGGCCGTCGCGGCGCACGCAAATCCAATCGGCGCCCGTTTCCACCGTAGCGCCCATGTCTTCAAGCTTCATGCAGGCCATGCGCAAAAAGCTGGGATCTATGCCGCGCACGGTTACAGGCCCGCCCGTCAGCGCGCCGCCGGTCAAGAAGGTTCCCGCCTCTATGCGATCGCCCACCGTCACGTGGTCGCAGGGGTGCAATTCGTCAAGGCTTACGCCTTCCACCTGGATGCACGGGCTTCCTCCCCCGCTCACCTTGCAGCCCATTTCGTTGAGCATGTTGCACAAATCCACTATTTCGGGTTCGCGGGCGGCGTTGTCTATGACGGAAGTGCCTTCGGCAGTCACGGCGGCCATCAGCATGTTTTCGGTGGCGCCCACGCTAGGAAACGTCAGCATCACTTCCGCGGCACGCAGGCCGTGCGGGGTGGTGGCGCTTAGGTAGCCATGGTCCACGCTGAATTCAACACCTAGCTTTTCCAGACCCACCAGGTGCATGTCAATCTTGCGGGCGCCAATTTGGCAGCCGCCCGGCATGGCCACGCGCGCGCGCCCGAAGCGCCCGATCAGGGGCCCTAAAACGCTGATGCTGGCACGCATCTTCGAAACCAGCTGGTAGGGCGTTTCGAACTTTTCCACCTTGGCGGTGTCCACCCACATCACGTGGTCTTCGCGTTCCACCGTGGCGCCTAGGCGCTTTAGCACCTTCGACATGATGCTGATGTCGGAAATATCGGGGACATTGCGCAAGCACGTGCGGCCTTGGCCCAGCAAAGCGGCAGCCATCAGCTTAAGCGCCGAATTCTTGGCACCAGAAACTTGCACTTCGCCTTGCAGCTTGCAAGGACCCTGCACAACTATAACGTCTTGGGACATACCCGTCTCCTGTGGTCTCTTATTCCCCTTTCGTGGTGAACATTATAAGAACAGCCGCCACGAAAACCCATTCCTACACAAAAACAGCCCACCTAAAAAGGTGGGCTGCGGCATAACTTGCGGTAGTGGCGTTATTCGCCCAAGGCGAAGCGAATGAAGTTCACAACCTTGATGGAGCCACCCAGCTTCTTGGCCACTTCGTTGGTGTAGGCGCCCACGGTCTTGTCGGCGTCCTTCACGAAGGCCTGCTCAGTCAGGCACTGTTCCTTGTAGAACTTCTCCAAGCGCCCGGCGGCAATCTTTTCCTGGATGTTTTCGGGCTTGCCGGATTCGGCGGCCTGGGCCTTGTAGATGCTCATTTCGTGTTCCACCACGGCCGGGTCAACCTGGTCGCGGTTCGCAGCGATGGGGGCGATGGCGGCAACCTGCATGGCAACGTCTTTGCCATAGGTCTGGAAGTCAGCCGAAGCGGGGTCGATGCCTTCCACTTCGAATTCGACCAAAACGCCAATCTTGCCAGCGCCATGGATGTAGGAGGCAATGGCCTGGGCCTCCGAAACGGCCACGCGGGTCAGATCGCAGTTTTCGCCCATCACGTGGATGCAGTCGGTGATCACGGCTTCCACGGTTTCGCCATCAGCGTCGGCGGCCTTCAGGGCTTCCACGTCGGCGGGCTTACAGGCCAAGGCAGCCTTGGCAATGCGCTCCACGTAGGCGCGGAACTTTTCATTGGTGGAAACGAAGTCGGTTTCGCACTTCAGCTCAACCACAACGCCGGTCTTCGCGTCGTCAGACACCTTGGCCATGACATAGCCTTCGTTGGTGGCGCGGCCGGCCTTCTTGGCAACAGCGGCCAAACCGCGGGTGCGCAAAACGTCGACAGCCTTGTCCATGTCGCCTTCGGCCTCGGTTAGGGCCTTCTTGCATTCCATCATGCCTGCGCCTGTCATTTCGCGCAGTTCCTTGACCATTGCAGCAGTGATAGTAGCCATGTGTGTGCACCTTTCTGTGTGAAAGAAGTATTACTCAGCAGCGGGGGCTTCCGCGGCAGCTTCGGCTGCGGGAGCTTCGGGGGCCTGCTCGGCAGCCGGAGCCGCTTCAGCGGCGGGGGCTTCGGCAGCCGGAGCCGCTTCAGCAGCCATTTCGGCAGCCGTCACCGGGGCAACGCCACCGGCCAGCACGGCATCGGCAATGAAGTCGGCCATCAGGCGAACCGCACGGATGGCGTCGTCGTTGGCAGGAATGCCGTAATCAACGTCGTCAGGGTCACAGTTGGTATCAAGCGTGCCCACCACGGGGATGCCCAGGCGCTTCGCTTCGCGCACAGCCAAGGCTTCGCGGTTGGTGTCGATGATGAACACCGCATCCGGCACCTTCTTCATGTTGCGGATGCCGTTCAGGTTGGCCTGCAGCTTGGACAGTTCCTTGCGCAAGATGATCTGTTCCTTCTTGGGAAGCAGCGCCATGCGGCCGTCGGCTTCCATGGCCTCCAGTTCCTCCATGCGGTTCACGCGGGAACGGATGGTCACGAAGTTGGTGAGCATGCCACCCAGCCAACGGGCGTTCACATACGGCATGCCGCAGCGGTTAGCGGCATCGGAAATGGGTTCTTGGGCCTGCTTCTTGGTGCCCACGAACAGCACCGATCCGCCCTTGCGCGCCACGCCAGACACAAAGGTGTAAGCGTCGTCTAAGCCATACAGGGTCTGCTTCAAGTCGATGATGTAAATGTCGCCACGGCTGCCGAAGATATACGGCTTCATCTTGGGGTTCCAGCGGCGTGTTTGATGCCCGAAGTGGGCGCCGGCGTCCAGCAAGGACGCTATGCTGACTTTCGTCATAGCACTTCTCCATTCGTTAGTCCTCTGCCTGCGGTCATCCCCTTCTTGCAGCCTTTTCCAGGTGGCCACTGGCAAGTTGGGTCGCACAGGCATGTGTGATTAGAAACTTAGCCATAATACCCGAAGTTGCGCAGGGTGGCAAGGGACTGTAATAGAGAAAAGGGCATATGCGCTAGGCTGACCCAAAAGATTCAAGCGCGTAGTTTTGCTTCGGATGCAAAACGCAGGATGCAGGAATCTAATCTGGGACAAGGACCGCTTACATTGAGCGGACGCACGAAGCGCTATGGGAGCGCTGCGCTGGGGTTATCAGGGCAAGGAAAGATGTGGTGCCGCCTTGGTGCCTGGACCCTCGCCTCCGGCGGCGCGGGGGCTTCGCGGGCCGCAAGTTTGCGCGCATGAGGCGCTATGGGAGCGCTGCGCTGGGGCTTAGGGCAAGGGAAAGAAGGGCAGGCGAGTTGGGGCATGGACCCTCGCCTCCGGCGGCGCGGGGGCGCCGCGGCCGCGGGGCCGGGGCGGCGGGACGGGGGCGGGATTCTTCGCTTCCCGATTACGCCAACATCCTACGGTTGTGGGCGTAATTCCGGGGGCCCCGGAAGGGGCGTTTACGCCAACATTCCGCGAATGCGGCGGATGTGGGCGTAAATCCCGGGCGCGCTTTCCCGCGTTTACGCCAACATTCCGCGAAAACGGGGAACGTGGGCGTAAAGACGGAGCCCTCCCTGCCCCCGTTTACGCCCACGTTCCCGGTAGATGCGACATTGTTGGCGTAAATCGGCCGCCCCGGGGCCTTCCGGTTACGCCCACATTCCGCGGAATCGGGGATTGTTGGCGTAAAAGCCGCCGGCTGGGCGGGAAATTTACGCCCGCGTTCCCGGTCAGGGCCACATCGTTGGCGTAAACGGGGTCCGCCGGGCACGCGGTTTTACGCCCACATCCCTAGGATGTGGGCGTAACGGCAGGAGCGGTCCTTGCGCTTGCGCTCGCCTTGCCCCTCCCGGCCCCGTCCGGGCAACCCGAACGGCGCCGCGCGCAAGGTTTTGCGTCCGGGGCCGACGAAGGGGGCGGAAACCGGCCTTTCCGGCCGCCTCCTGCACGCTTCCCCCCGTTCGGGGCCGACGAAGGCCCTCCGGGGCCGCCCGAGACGGACCGATCCCGGGACCCTCGCGCGCGCCGCAATTCGCCGCCCCAAGGAAACCGCAGGTCAGGAAGGTGCCGCCTTCCGGGCGCAGGCTGGCGGCCCGACCCCCCCGCGCCGCCGCGCGCCCTTCGTCGGCCCCGAGCGCGCATCTCGGTGCAGGAAGGCGCCGAAAACGCCGGAATCGGCCCCTTTCGTCGGCCCCGAGCGCATGAGGCGGCACGGGGCCCGCTCAGGAGGCCCCGGCGCGCCCGGCCCGACCGGCAAGGCAAAGCGTCGCCGAAAGGCGAGGGTCCACGCCCCAGCTCGCTTGCCCTTCTTTTCCTTGCCTAATAACCCCAGCGCAGCGCTCCAGGTTCGCCTCGTGCGCGCGACCCTGCAGCCCGACACAACGCGCGCCGCCGAAGGCGAGGGTCCATGCCCCAAAGCAGCACGCCTTCTTTTCCTTGCCTAATAACCCCAGCGCAGCGCCCCCATCTCGCCCCGTGCGCACGGTCCCGCAACCCGCATAACCAGCGCGTCGCGAACGCGAGGGTCCAGGCACCAAGGCAGCACCCTTCCTTTCCTTGCCCCAAACCCCCAGCGCAGCGCCCCCGTCGCGCCTCGTGCGCGCGGCCGACGGGAGCGGATTACGCCCCGGAATAAATTTCCCCACTCCTGCGGCTTTGCCACTTGCTCGTTATGGTGCACGTGCATAGTAAAGCCCCCAACCGGGTGGTTGGGGGCTTCAAAGGGACTTGAATCTACATTCAAAAGTATGTGAGCTACCAATAAGCTACTTGCTGCAATACTCAAGCTGCACGTTGCACCATTCCAAGTCAGAAGATAAGGTGTTGCGCTGGACCTTTTCCACGCGCTTCTTTTGGCCTTCCGCCTCTTCTTGGGGCATAGCATCAATTTTTGCCTGCAGTTCGTCACGTTCGGCCGTAACGGCTGCTGCATCGATTTCGGAAATCAGTATAGCTTCACGGCTTAATATGATCACCTTATCGTCATGCACCTGAGTAAAGCCCATGTACGATGCGTACTCCAGCTTATTCTTGTGCTCTTGGTCGACGTACACCGTGATCTTACCGTTGTTCATACGGCAGCAAAAGGTTTCATGCCCGGGCAGAATGCCGGCATATCCACCAGCGCTAGGGACTTCAACCTGGGCCACTTCGCCCTGGTACAAAGCCTTGGTAGGAGTCACGATTTCGCAGTGAAGCGTTGCCATTTATTCTTCCTTCATCTTTGCATAAGCAGCGTACACGTCTTCGATGGCGCCCTTGTTCTGGAAGCATTGCTCGGGGATGTCGTCGCACTTGCCGTCCAGAATCTCCGCGAAGGAGCGAACGGTGTCTTCCAGCTTCACGTACACGCCGGGCACGCCGGTGAACACTTCGGCCACATGGAAGGGCTGACCCAAGAAACGCTGAATCTTACGAGCGCGGTTCACAACCTGCTTCTGTTCTTCAGACAGTTCGTCCATACCCAAAATGGCGATGATGTCCTGCAGGTCCTTGTAGTTCTGCAAAATCTCCTGCACGCCAACGGCCACGCGGTAGTGCTCTTCACCCACGATTTCCGGGTCAAGGGCGCGGCTGGTGGAGTCTAGCGGGTCCACGGCCGGGTAGATGCCCATTTCGGCAATGCCGCGGCTCAAAACGGTCTTGGCATCCAGGTGGGTGAAGGTGGTGGCCGGCGCGGGGTCCGTCAAGTCGTCGGCGGGCACGTACACGGCCTGCACCGAAGTGATGGAACCGGTAGAAGTAGACGTAATGCGTTCCTGCAGGTCGCCCATTTCGGTGGCCAGCGTGGGCTGGTAGCCCACAGCGGAAGGCATGCGGCCCAGCAAAGCGGACACTTCCGAACCTGCCTGGGTGAAGCGGAAGATGTTGTCGATGAACAACAACACGTCCTGGCCCTGATCACGGAAGTATTCGGCTTCCGTCAGGCCGGCCAAGCCCACGCGCAGACGGGCTCCGGGAGGCTCGTTCATCTGGCCGTAGACCAAGCAGGTCTTTTCGATAACGCCAGATTCGCTCATCTCCAAGAACAGGTCCGTACCTTCGCGGGTACGCTCGCCTACGCCGGTGAACACCGACGTACCGCCGTGTTCCTGGGCAAGGTTGTTGATAAGCTCCTGAATGGTAACGGTCTTGCCTACGCCGGCGCCGCCGAACAGGCCGGTCTTGCCGCCCTTGACGTAAGGCTCGATCAGGTCGACCACCTTGATGCCGGTTTCGAAGATCTCGGTGGTGGTGGCCAAGGTCTCGTAAGCCGGGGCGGGGTGATGGATGGGCATGTATTCGGCAATTTCGGGCATGGGCTTTTCGTCCACGGGCTGGCCGATCACGTTCCAGATGCGGCCTAAGGTGCCAGGACCCACGGGCATCATGATGGGGTTGCCAGTGTCTACGGCTTCCATGCCGCGAACCATACCATCGGTAGAGGTCATGGCAACGGCGCGGACCAAGTCACCCGGCAGGTGCGTCTGAACCTCAAGCACGGTGTCAATTTCACCCAAGGGGGTGGTGCCCTTCACCGTCAGGGCGTTGTAGATGGCCGGCATTTTGTCTGCCGGGAACTCAATGTCGACAACAGCGCCAACCACGCGGACCACACGGCCCACGGCACCAGTCGACTGAGCAGTAATCTCTTCAGCCATTTACTCCTCCAATGCTGCTGCGCCACCGACGATCTCGGTAATCTCGGTCGTAATGGCACCTTGGCGTACACGATTGTAATAAGTCGTCAGCGTATCAACCATTTCGGTGGCATTGTCAGTTGCCGCCTTCATGGCAGATCGACGAGCTCCTTGTTCGGCAGCCGCCGAATCGATCAAAGCGTAGAAGTACATGTTGCGAAGGTAGGCGAACATCATGTGGTGAACCACCGACGATGCCGCAGGCTCGAAGTCCATGTCCACCTTTTCATAGACATGCTTGCCTTCTTCTTCGCGATACGGAGCCAAGACGTCTTCTTCCTTGGGATTCAAGCCCAACATGTCACCCCAGTCCTTCTTGTAGTCGATGGGGAGAACCTTGTGCTCGATCACGCGCTGCTCGCCTGCATTCTTGGCGTGGTTGTAAACCAAATACACCTCGTCCAAGTCGCCATGGTTGTACGCGTCTCCGGAGTAACCGGAAATGGTAACAGCCTGGTCAAAGTCAGGATCCGCAGACGTTCCCTTGAATTCCAAAACGGGCTTAATATCGCGATAGCTAAAGTAACCGCAAGCCTTCTTGCCGCATGCGATGACTTCTACCTCAATCCCAGCGTCCTTCTTCTCCTGAGCAATGCGCTCAGCAGCCTTCAGAACGTTGCTAGAAAAACCGCCAGCCAAACCTCGATCGGACGTAACGGCCACGATGAGAGTACGCTTCACCTGGTCATGCATGCGCAGCAGCGGCTCGGCATCAAGCGGAGCATACTTTGCAGCATTCAGCAGTGCCTCGGAAAGGTTAGACGTCCACGGCGTGGCATTCACCATGCGCTCGGTGGCGCGGCGAATCTTCGCGGCGGAAACCATTTCCATGGTGCGCGTAATCTGCTTCGTAGACTTTACGGAGTTAATGCGCCTCTCTATGTCGTGAAGGTTAGGCATGGTCTATCAGTTCCTTCCTAAGCCGTAGCCGAGAACTGAACGCTGAAGCTGTCCAAAGCAGCCTTCAGGTCAGCCTTGATTGCGTCGGTCAGCTTGCCTTCGGAAACGATAGCATCCAGAACCTCGGGCTTAGAGGCACGCAGGTAAGCGCACAGCTCTTCGCGATAGCGCACCACGTCTACCAGCATCAGGTCGTCCAGGTAGCCTTCGTTGCCGGCAAAGATGGCGGCAACCTGCTCGGCGACCGGCTGGGGGGTGTAACGACCCTGCTTCAGAAGCTCGGTCATGTGGGCACCGCGGTTCAGCTGGTCTTGCGTGGCCTTGTCCAAATCGGAACCGAACTGGGTGAACGCCTGCAGTTCGCGATAGGACGCCAGGTCCAAACGCAGAGAGCCGGCAACCTGCTTCATGGCCTTGATCTGGGCGGAACCGCCTACGCGGGACACCGAAATGCCTACGTCAACAGCGGGGCGCTGGCCCTGATAGAACAGGTCGGTCTGCAGGTAAATCTGACCGTCGGTAATGGAAATCACGTTGGTCGGAATGTAGGCAGACACGTCGCCGGCCTGGGTTTCGATGATGGGCAGAGCCGTCATGGAACCAGTGCCGTTGCTTTCGTTCATCTTCACGGCGCGTTCCAGCAAGCGGGAATGCAGGTAGAACACGTCACCGGGATAAGCTTCACGTCCGGGCGGGCGGCGCAGGGTCAGAGACATCTGACGATAGGCCACAGCCTGCTTGGACAGGTCGTCGTAGACGGCCAGCACGTGACGGCCGGGGTTGTCGGCAGAAGCGGGCTGCCCGTCTTCGCCGTTGTACAGGAAGAATTCGCCCATTGCAGCGCCCGCCATGGGGGCGATGTACTGCATAGGAGCAGAATCAGAAGCGGTAGCGGAAACGACGATGGTGTATTCCATGGCGCCGTGGCGCTCCAGGGTTTCAACGATGCCTGCGACCGTGGAGGCCTTTTGGCCGATTGCCACGTAGATGCAGATCATGTCCTTGCCCTTTTGGTTGATGATGGTGTCAACCGCGATGGCGGTCTTGCCGGTTTGGCGGTCACCGATGATCAACTCACGCTGGCCGCGGCCGATGGGAATCATCGAGTCGATGGCCATGATGCCGGTCTGCACCGGCTCGTGCACAGGCTTACGGGAAATAACGCCGGGGGCCTTGAATTCCACGGGGCGATAGCCTTCTGCCTGAACGGGGCCCTTGCCGTCAATGGGCTGGCCCAACGCGTTAACAACGCGACCCAAGAAGCCCTTGCCAGAAGGAACTTCCACAATACGACCGGTGGTCTTCACCTTGTCATTTTCGCGAATTGCGGTGACATTACCAAGGAGCACGGCGCCAACTTCGTCCTCTTCGAGGTTTTGGGCCATACCGAACACGGTTTCGCCGTTCGCACCTTCGAATTCCAGAAGCTCGCCCATCATGGCGCCCTTCAAGCCGTCGATACGGGCAATACCGTCGCCGACCTGGATGACCGTGCCAACCTCGCGAGACTCAACGCTGGTGTTCAGCGCGTCCAACTGCTTACGCAGGGCCTCGTCAATGGACTGAGCGGTAATTTCAGTCACTAGCATTCACCTCCTACACTGTTTGCTTAAGCGAGCTGCGGGCATTGTCTAGCTGCCAGCGAACGCTGGCGTTCAGACGCTTGCCGTTTGCGCTCATGAGGATGCCGCCTAACATGGTTTTGTCGATATGCTCGCGCAAAACCACGTCGGTGCCGAAATCGGCAGCGGCCTTATTGGTAATCAGTTCCCGCAGATGGTCGTCCAGTTCAACGTAGGTGGTGATGTCTACCACGGTCACGTTGAGCTTTTCGGTAACCACCTGGGAATAAGCAGCGCCCACACGGGACAACAGCTTGAAATCGCCGCGTTCGGCCATGACGGCCAAGACGTCGACAAGGACGGGGTTGCACGAAGCGAACACGTTTTTGGCAATGCCGGCGCGCTGTTCGGCGGAATAGGTGCTCGAAGTCAGCGCTTCGTCCAAGTCCGCGTTGCCGCGGACGATTGCCACAATGCTCTCAACCTGGTCTTGCACGTCGCATGCGACGTCCTGACCACCCGCAGCGGTAGCCGCATCAAAAAGCGCGTTTGCGTAAACGGCAACCTTTTCCTTTTCAACAAGACGATTAGCTGGCATTGAAGCTGCCCGCCTCATTCACGTAGCGCTCGATGATCTTGCGGTGCTCATCGTCGCTTAGGTTTTCGCCAATCAGACGCTCGGCCACCGAAGTGGAAATGTCCACGATGGAGCCTTGCAGTTCGGCGATAGCGGCTTTCTTTTCTGCCTCGATAGTGCCCTTGGCCTTTTCAATCATGGCAGCGGATTCAGCCATGGCCTTTGCCTGGATGTCAGCCTGAACGGCTTCACCGGTCTTTTTGGCCTCGGCCACAATTTCTGCTGCCTGGGACTTGGCGTCTGCCAGTTCCTTTTTGTACTCGGCCAGCGTGCGCTCTGCTTCGGCCTGAGCTTCCTCAGACTTCTTCAGGGCTTCCTTGATGGTGGTTTCGCGCTTGGTGATGATGCCATCGACCACAGGCCAACCAAACTTCGCAAGGATAACCAAGATGATGAGGAACACGACAAGCATCGGGATGAACTCATTCATGTCGGGAATGAGAAACGCGATGCCCGCCTTTTCTTCCTCAGCAGCAAACGCCAGGGTGGGGAAAGCGCTCATGAGACTTGAAGCTGCCGCCAAAAGGCCAACGCCTGTCAGCGTCTTATTCAATTTCGCCTTCACTCTCCACCTTCTTTCTTGCTCTTACCTAGATGCAATACCAACAAGTCGCAAGCTTAGAAGATGAACGTGCAGACGAAGCCAATGAGTGCCAAGGCTTCTGCCAAAGCACCGAAGATCAAGGCGTTGGTGAACAGCTTGCCAGCCAATTCGGGCTGACGGGCAGAACCCACGCACAGACCATAGCCGCACAGACCAAGACCGATGCCTGGGCCGATGGTGCCAAGGCCGTAGCCTACAACCTTAAGGGCTGCAATAACCAATGTTGTTTCCACAATGTCCTCCTTTTGAACGGATTCGGGTCCCTTAACCCTTTTCCTAACTTATATTCCTTAGCCCTTTGGAGTTGGGGCTAAGTACCGAAATCAGGGCCGCTTGGGTCAGGCGCAGCCGGGCCTGCATTCGGGCTTTCCCCGAAGCGCGCTTAGTGTTCGCCCTGGGCCAGGCCGATGTAGACCGCCGAAAGGATGGTGAACACGTAGGCCTGCAGGAAGGCAACCAAGCACTCCAGCACATACATGACCACCAAGAACAGCGCCCAAGCGATGGCCGGCAGCGCGGTGAGCGCGGCACCGAACTGGATGGCGTCCAAAATGAAGAACTGGGTCATGATGGCGAAGATGCCCAAGATCATGTGGCCCGCGAACATGTTGCCGTACAGTCGGACGGCCAAGGTGAGCCAGCGGATGACCAAGGAGAAGAATTCGAAGAACCAAATGATGGGAACCATGGGGCCCGGCAGGCCGGAAGGAGCGATGGCCTTGATGTAGCCCAGGCCGCCCTTGGCCTTGATGCCCACAAAATTGAAATAGATAAACGAAATGGTGGCCAATGCCCAGGTGACGCTGAGCGTGCCCGTGGGGGTTTTCGTGCCCGGGATAAGGCCGATGACGTTGGCAATCAGGATGAAGAAGAACATGGTGGCCAACAGCGGGATGTGACGCTTGTAGTCATGCCCGATGGCGCCTTCGCCCATGTTGCGGCAAACGGCGTCATAACCCCAGTCGATCAGACCGCCCAGCTTGCTGTCGGGGGAAATCTTGACCTTGCGCACGGCGATCAGAACGCCTACCACCACTATGACGGCGATGATGAGCATCCACACCGTGTACTGGGTGATTCCTATGCCGTTGCCGAAGTCAACAACGAAGTTGGAATTAAACCCTTCCTGCAGCTCAGCGATTGGCGCTTGAATATCAGCCAACGGATCGCCAGTGAGATGAAACTCCATGTGCCCTCTCCTTCAAATCGTACGTTATCGACGCTTCGTCAATACAATGCCGAAGACAATCACAGCCACCACAAAAGTTGCGAATTCCGCCACGACGAAGCCGATGACCACGTCAGGCGCCACAACCTTGCACACAATCATTCCCGCCACTAAGACGACAAATGACACGAGGAGCGTAAGGAGAAGCGGAGCAAGCAGATTCATCGACCGCGACGGATCGATTGTGCGCCCTTTCCGTGCGGCAAAGGGGAACGGAATAATGCTGACAAGGCCAAGCACTATTCCTGCCAAAACCGCTAAAACCATAACCCTCTCTCCAGTTAGACGACGCAAAGCGCCCCAAACCGCATATATGATAGCAAACCTGACATAAAGCCGCAGTAATGCAATTGCAAAAAATGGCGAACGGAATAATTTCAAATTAGGCGGTATATTCCAAAGAAAAAACAAATCTTAACGGGGGTGGACCCTCGCCTTCGGCGACGCGGGGGTTTGTTCGCCACGGGGCAAGGGGAAACCATGCGCCCCGCGTCATTCCGACCGCAGGCGCGCCTCTTGGCGCGCCAGAGTGGAGGGGCCTACTTCGGGGCATGGACCGCTTGCGCTGGGCGGACGCAAGAGCCGCAATGGGAGCGCTGCGCTGGGGCTATTAGGGCAAGGAAAAGAAGGCGTGCTGCTTTGGGGCTTGGACCCTCGCCTTCGGCGACGCGGGCACGTCTCATTTCGACCAGAGCGTCCGCAGGACGCGGAGTGGAGAGGTCTTCCTTGGAGCGCGGACCGCTCGCAACGGGCGAGCGCATGAGGCGCAATGGGAGCGCTACGCTGGGGCTATTAGGCAAGGAAAAGGAGGCGTGCTGCTTTGGGGCATGGGCCCTCGCCTTCGGCGACGCGGGGTTTTCGAGTCGCGAGGTCGCGCGCAAGAGGCGAACCCGGAGCGCTGCGCTGGGGCTATTAGGGCAAAGAAAAAGAGGCGTGCTGCTTTGGGGCATGGGCCCTCGCCTTCGGCGACGCGGGGTTTTGCCGGCCGCAGGGTCGCGCGCACGAGGCGCGATGTGAGCGCTGCGCTGGGGCTATTGGGGCAAGGAAAAGGGGGCGTTCTGCTTTGGGGCTTGGACCCTCGCCTTCGGCGACGCGCGTTGTGGCGGGCCGCAGGGTCGCGCGCACGAGGCGAACCCGGAGCGCTGCGCTGGGGCTATTGGGCAAGGAAGGGCAGGCGGCTTGGGGACCGGGCCCTCGCCTTCGGCGACGCGGGGTTTTCGCGGCCGGGCGGGGCCCCAGGTGGCAGCAGAAGCCGAAAGACGGAATCAAATTCCGGGAAGATGGCAGCAGAAGCCGAAAGACGGAATCAAGGCGGCCCTTTTGGCCCTTTCTGGGCGCCCGAACGGT
>JAUNIP010000045.1 GCA_030523425.1 Coriobacteriia bacterium | reverse complement strand
GTACATTCGGTGTTCCTCCTGCCCTGTTTTGGTCCAAGATTTCCACCGCAGTCCCAGGCCGCAAAGCGTGCGGGCGTCACGCCGCCCCATGCGGGGATTGCCCCCAGGAGGGTTATTCCGCCAGCGCGTTGTTTTCCATGCGGCGGGCGCGCTTGGTGACAAGCTTGTCCAAGGCCGCAATCACGCCGGGCAGCACGAACAGCACCAGCAGCACCGAAGCCGTGGCGCCTTCGCTGATGACCAGGCAAATCTGAGCCACAACGCCTTCGGCGAAAATGCCCAGCACCAAGCACACCAACACCAAAATGGCGCCGCTCATAAGGATGGTGCGGATGGAATTCCGGTACGCTTCCGCCGTGGCCGCGCGCACCGGCAGCTTCTGGCGCGCTTCGCGGTAGTTGGTGGTGTACAGAATGGCGTAGTCGATGGTGGCGCCCATCAAAATGGCCTGCACCACCATCAACGCGATGTAGTACACATGGTTGCCCATCAGGGCGGTTACCACCATGTCCCAAGAAAACGCGCTCTGGATAAGGGCCACCAGCACAAACGGAATGATAAGGTTCCTAAACGTTATGAGCACAATAAGCAAGATGACGCCAATGGTCACCCACGTGATGAAGTTGAATTCGCCGTCGAAGCTGGCGGCCATTTCCTGCACCATGGGGCCTTGGCCCACCAGATAGTAGCTGTTTTCGCCCAGCTGGGCGTCAAGCAGGCTGCGCAGCTGGGTGCACAGGCCGTCCATGTCCGAAGAATTGTTGGCATAGCTGCTCTTCAGCATAATGCGCCCGTGGTCTGCGGAAAGCAGGCTTTCGCGACCGTCCACCATGCGCTGATAGGCGTCTTGTAAGCTTTCGGTGGTCTTGAAGTCCAGGTAGTCGCTGAATACGGGGTCGTTAAGCATGCTTTTGTTGATGAACGTAAGCAGTTCGTCGGTGGACATGGTCCACTGCGGGTTGCTGAAGGTGTTAGCCTGGTAGGCCAGATATATCAGCTTCACGGTGTTTTCGCGAATGCTGGCGTGGCTGCTTAAGGCCGCGGCGGCCTCTTCGGCGGTATAGGTGCCGCTGCCCAGTTCTTCGTCCAAGATGTTTGCCAGGCTGTCCAGCTTGGAAGCGGTGCTTTCGTCAAGCATGTCCCCCATGTCGGCGGCAAAGCCCGTGCGCACATACTGCGCCAGCACGCTTCCCTGCACGGCGCCAGTCTGCCCGTCCGTGGCGGCATCGTAGAACAGTATGCGCACCATGGAAGCATCCATGCCCAACTCGTCGGCCATTTCCTGGGCGGTGTAGGGTTTGCCCAGCGTGGTGGCGTACGCCGAAGCGCTGCGGATGCCGTCCATCTGCTTCAGGCTTTCAACCAGCGGGGCAACCTTCTCTTCGTCGGCCGCGTCGTAGATCACCACCATGTTCGTGTTGGTGCCAAACTGTTCTTGCACCGCTTGGTAGTCGGGGTTCTTGCTTTCGGTGATGAAGGCCGGCTGATGCACGCCGCGCAGGGAAAAGCCAACCGCAAACACGACCACAAACACCGCCAGCAGCACATAGCGCAGCTTGTAGGCGTAGGCGCCCATGCCTTCCATCTTGGGGTGCGGCGAAGGCTTGGCCGTGCGCCCCATGGCGTAGTCGAACCACAGCACCAGCGCAGGCATGACGGCGAAGGCGCAGATCAGGCTTAACAACACGCCCTTGGCCAGCACCAGCCCCAAGTCGCGCCCGATGGTGAAGCTCATAAGCACCAAGCACGCCAGACCCGCAATGGTGGTCACCGAACTGGAAGCAATGGCGGTCACGCCGCCTTTGATGGCCGCCGCCATAGCTTGTTCGCCTTCCAGCCCGCCTATCTTTTCGCGCCGGTAGCGGTTCAGCAGCATGATGATATAGTCCATGGAAAGGGCCATCTGCAAAATGGCGCCGCATGCCGACGACGTTTCGCTGATTTCCCCGAAGAACACATTGGTGCCCATGTTGATGCCCACGGCCACCAAGATGGTGAACAGCATCAAAAGCGGTTCCAGCCATGAATCGGCCAGTATAAACAGGATGATCATGGCCACAAACACCGCGAACACCAGCACCGGCGCCAAGTTGCGGGTGGAGCTGTCCAACGCTTCGCAGTCCAGCCAATATTCGTAGCCGCGCACCTGGCAGGCACCGCCCAGCTCGTCCATGGCGCGGCTCACTTCGTCGGAATACGTGTCATAAGAAACAGTGGCCGTGTACAGGGAATAGTCGCCGTTGTTGTAGTTGGGGTCCGCCTCGTCGTAGCTCACGCTGAAGATAAGGTCGAACTTGCCTATGTCGTCGGCGAACTGCTGGCGTTCGCTTTGGGGCATGCCCTTCACCATCAAGTTGACAATGGTGGCGTCGCCGAATTCTTCGCTCATCAGGGTCATGCCCTGCTTGACGCGCATGTCCGCAGGCAGGTACTTCGTCATGTCGTGGTTGATGGAAACGTGCGTCATGGCCACCAAGCCCACGGCGCCAAGCAGCACAAACACCACAAAAATGGCTACACGGAACCGTACTATGAGGTGTGCCAACTTATCCACGAACGTCCTTCTGCAGGGTTTTTTCTGCCTGTGATTATGCCACTATTTGCAGAGTGCGGCACGCACGTTACGCAAGGATTGCACAACCCGGCCCCGCGGCCGCGGCAGCTCCGCGTCGCTGAAGACGGCCTTCCTAGGGCCGCGACGGCCTGCCTTCGTTGTGTGAACGACGAAACAGCCGTTTTCGTCGTTCACACAACGTTTTTCGGGCCTTTTAGGCGTTGTGTGAACGACGAAAGGGCATCAGAGAGGATCCGACGCGCCGATTCGGCCCTTCGCGGTCCGTTGTGTGAACGACGAAAGGGGCGAACCCTTCGGCGGCGCTTGAGAAACCCCAGGTCAGAAAGGCGGGCGTTTCGCAAAGCATTCCGGGCTGGGCAGCGCGCCGAAGGGCGGGAACCCCTTCGTCGTTCACACAACGCGAAAATGGGCCGTTTTTCATTGTGTGAACGACGAAATCGGGCGTTTCGTCGTTCACACAACGCGCGGGCCTTCCGCGGCGGCCGCCGCCCGGGCGCCTTCGTCGTTCACACAACGCCGCAGACGAGCAAGCCCGCAGCACAACGCCGTCGCCCGGGCAGCCTGCGTCGCTGAAGACGAGGGTCCAGCCCCAAGTGAACGGCCTGCCCTTCTTTCCCTTGCCCTAAATCCCCAGCGCAGCGCGCACACCGCACCTCGTGCGTTCGCCCGAAGATAGCGGTCCTTTCTTCGAAGTAGATTCCTCCACCCCGGCACGCCTTAGGGTGCGCCTTCGGCCGGAACGACTCGGGCGCATGCCCCCTTCACGCCCCACACTCCTGCTCCCCCGCTACAAACCTTATCTAACGCAATCTTTACATTTCGCACGCCGCTTCCCTACATAGTTCTGTCACCATGTACCCCATGGAAGAACGAATCAGCATTACTGACCTGCGCAACAAGAAGGGCTTCATCTGCGACATGGATGGGGTGCTTTATCACGGCAATCGCCTTCTGCCGGGAGCTGCCGAATTCATTCAGTGGCTGATTGACGAACAGAAGCAGTTCCTGTTCCTGACCAACAACAGCGGGTACACCCAGCGCGAACTGGCGCAAAAGCTTGGACGCATGGGGCTTAACGTGCCGGAAAACCACTTCTACACCAGCGCCTTGGCCACAGCGGCCTTCTTGAAGGAGCAAGCGCCAGGCTGTTCGGTATATGCCATAGGCGAAGCGGGCCTGATAAACGCCCTGTACAACGCCGGCATCACCATGAACGACGTGAATCCGGACTACGTGGTGGTAGGCGAAGCGAAGTCGTATTCGCTGGAAACGCTGACCAAGGCCACTAACCTGGTGCTGAAAGGCGCGCGGCTCATCGGCGCCAATTCGGACGTTTCCGGGCCCATCGAAAACGGCATTGCACCGGCGTGCCGCGCGCTCATTGCCCCCATCGAAATGGCCACCGGCACCACCGCGTACTTCTGCGGCAAGCCAAACCCCCTTATGATGCGCACCGGCCTGAACATCTTGGGCTGCCACAGCGCGGAAGCCGCCATGGTGGGCGACCGCATGGACACCGACATAGTGGCAGGCATGGAAAGCGGCATGACCACCGTGCTGGTGCTTTCTGGCGTTTCCACGCGCGAAAACATTCGCCGCTTCGCCTACCGGCCCTCCATCATTTTGAATGGCGTGGGTGACATAGCTTCTTAGTTAGTTTATTCGGACGCAGCCTGCTGGTCGGTCAGGCCTAAGAAGTAGCGCCTTCGGGATCGGTGGCGTCTTCGAACAAATTTGCGCTGTTGCACACCATGCGCAGGCGGCCGTCCAACATGACGGCTATGCGGTCGGAAAGCTGCTAGGCCTCGTAGAAATCGTGCGTCACGAACACCATGGTGCAGCCGAAGGCTTCGCGCACGCCTTCGATGGTCTTGCACATGCGCCGCTTCGTGGCGGGGTCCACCGCGGCGAAAGGTTCATCCATCAGCAAAATGGCGGGCTCTAACACCAGCGCGCGCCGCTTGCTCTTCGCCTAAGAATTTTGTAGGACAGCGCAGGGGGCCAGGGCGCAAAAATGCCGGTTGTGAACGAATCGGATGGGCGCGGAAAAGCAAAAAGTCAGTTGTGAATGAATTGCCGTCCGGGAGGCGGAACGCGGGGCGCAAAAATGCCGGCTGTGCACGAACAAATGCCTTTGGAACCCCTTTTGAGGAGAAGCCCACCGAGCCAATTCGTTCACAATCAGCCTTTTTGCTTTTCCAGAAGGCGCCCATTCATTCACAGTCGGCTTTTTTGCGTCCCGCGCAGGGGGCCCGGCGGCCCGCCAGCAAGTTTGTTCGTTCACAGCTGGCTTTTTACGTCCTTAGCTCCTGCGCTATTCCTGGATGATGTAGCGGCCGTTTGCGGTGCGCAGGTGCAATTCCATTCCGGGGGCGTAGCGGCGGTTGGTGGCGCCGGTGTTCAGCAGCACCAGCTTGGGGCCGGCTTCGGTTTCCACGCGCAGACGCATCACCTGCACGGGGCGTTCGTTGATCATGTAGATGCCGTCTTCGTAGCCGCGCAGGCTGGCTGTAACCTGTTGGCCGTTGCGGCAGGCACGCTGGCGCACAACCGACACCACCAGCGGCACCATGCACCCCAAGCCAACGGCCCAAAATATGCCGAAGAATGCGAACAACCACGGCTTCATGATGCCCGTCAGGCTGAAAAGCACCACCAAGACCGTAGGCGTCAGAAACCAGATGCCACCGAACAGCAGCAAGAAAAACTTCATCGACCCGCTCATGCCCGCAACCTTGGCCTTTTCCACAGGAAGACCCCTGTCTTCGCGCAGCGCCATGTCTTCGAAGCTTTCATTGGTTTCTGTGGTGGTCCTGCGGCGCACCAAGGAAGCGCCGCAATAGTCGCAAATGCCGTCGCCGTCTGCAGCGGCGCCGCACGAAGGACACCTGTCGTAGTATTCGATGGTTTCAACACGGCCCATAGCTGGCACCCTCCTTCTCCGGCAAGCCTGCTCATGATACCGCGAACAGGGCGAAACCAAGCGCTGTAGCGCGCGGTTTTCGTCCGCCCCTCCCCCGCCGTGCACTTGCCTTGGCGCGCTATAATGGCCACGTAACATATACGCCCGTGCCGCCCGCGGCACCACCACAAGGAGACATCATGCGCGACCATTCCAACCACATCGAATTCACCCGCCAAGCTGCCGTTGAAGCCATGCTGGAAGCAAGCGGCTTCGCCTTCACGTTTGCGGCGGGCGAAGAAGGTACCACGCCAGAAAGCGCCGCCATTGCGGCTACGCGCAGCGAAACGGTGCCCCTAAGCCAGGCCTACGGGCGCGTGTTGGCGGCCGACGTGCGGGCCCGCGTGGACAGCCCCACGGTGCTCACCTGCTGCATGGACAGCGTGGCCGTGCACTGGAGCGATTTCGCGGACGGCCAAACGCCGGATTACAACACGTGGGTGCGGGGCGTGGACTGGCAATTCGCCAACACCGGCATCGCCATGCCGGAAGGCTTCGACACCGCCGTGGTCATAGAACGCGTGCAAGTTTCGCCTGACGAACAGCACATTGTCATAGAAGCTGCGCCGTCCAAGCAATTTGCCGGCACCCGCGCGCCCGGCGAAAAGCTGCGCGCGGGCAGCCTGGTGGCCACCGCCGGCACCACCATAACGCCTGACGTGGCCGCCGCCATAGGCAGCGCCAACGTGGGCAACGTTTCGGTGGTGCGCAAGCCCCGCGTGGCGTTCATCCCCACCGGCAACGAACTGATGCCGCCCGCCGTGCCTCCGCGCGCCGACGGCGCCTTCGCCGGGCTGGGCAAGAACTTCGAAACCAACAGCATTTTGGTGAAGGGCCGCGTGGAGGCCTGGGGAGGCACATGCCAGGTGTTCGACATAGTGCCCGACGACCCCCAAGAAATTGCCGCCGCCATCCACCAGGCATGCGCCCAAGCAGACATCGTGGTGCTGAACGCCGGCAGCTCGAAAGGCTCTGACGACTGGTCGTGCGAGCAGATGGAAGAACTGGGCACCGTGCTGTTCCACGAAACCAACCACGGGCCGGGCCACCACAGCAGCTTCGCCGTGGTGGACAACACGCCGGTGGTGGGCATTTCCGGGCCTTCGCGCGGCGCTTCGCTGACGCTGAACTTCTACCTGTTGCCCCTGATTAAAGCCTACTTAGGGCAAGACGCCACGCCGAAAACCGCGTGGGCGCAGCTGGAAGAGCCCTTCCCGCAAAAGCACAAGAAGCCCGCGCAGGAAGCGAAAGACGCCAAGAAGGGCCCCGGCGAGTCGCGCCCCAGCGTGGTGCAAAACGACCGCCAGTTCTTCGGCATCAAGCCGGTAGACGTCACGTTCGGCGAAGACGGCAAGCTGCACGCCGTGCCGGCGAAGGGCCCCGACCCCACCTGCACCGCCACCGCCGTGTTCCTGCTGCCCAGCGACCCCGACAAAAACCCCGCCGTGGGCAGCCTGATCCAAATAGAGTGGCGCTAACGCACCCGAAACCCAGCATCTAGCACCTGGCCGCGAAGGGAGAGCACCATGTCCGACAACAACATCAAGGTTTCGTCCACCGCGAAGACGGTGAGTAACGCCACCACCAAGCGCCAAGAAGAAGAATTGGCCGCCGCGAAGAAGAAGCAGCAGGAAGCCAACAAGCAGGCAGACGCCGCGAAAAAGGCCGCCAGCACGTCTTCATCTTCCACCGCCAAGAAGTCCACCACCACCTCCACGTCCACGTCGTCCACGTCGTCCAAGTCGTCCAAGTCTAATGCCGCCTTGGAAAAGCAGGTGGAAGACTTGGCAGCCGACGCCGTGGGCGGTGCAGTGACTGCGCTGGCATCCAGCAAAACCGGCGGCTTCCTGAAGGGCCTGATCATAGGCCTGCTGGTGGGCGCTCTGGCAGCCGGCCTGGTGTGCTTCACGCTGCAAGACCAACTGTTCGGCAAGGTGAAAACCGTGAAGGAAAGCGCCGACGCCGTGTTAGACGAAACCTTCTTGGGCTACACCGACGTGGACTTCCAAAACGCCGTGTTAGGCGAAGCCACCCAGCACCAAGAGCTCATAGTGATGGAGCAGCCGCTGGAGATTTCGTCCACCATCACCAAGGCGGGCCTGGGCAACCTAAGCATCTTTTCCAAGGTGAAAAACGTCATCTACGCCGGCACCGGCGTATACACCGTGAACCTGCAAAACGTGAAGGCGAACAACATAGCGGTGGACAACACCGCCAAAACGGTGACGGTCACCGTCCCCCACGCCACGCTGCAATACATCAACCCCGATTACGAATCCATGCAGTTCGAAGACACCGAAAAGGGCCTGTTGGCCTTCGGCGACCTGTCGCTGACCGTGGAGCAGCAAAACGAACTGGAAAAGAGCGTGCAAACCGCCATGCGTGAACGCCTGGAGCAAGACGACCTGACCACCAAAGCCGACGAGTTCGCCCAGATGAAGACATGGGAAACGTTCCAGCCCCTGGTCAGCGCCGTAAGCCCGCAATACAAGGTGGTCATCACCTTCGCGTAAAGCCCGGCCACCCGCCACTGCATCCGCTGTTGCGCGCAGCTGCATTCTGCCCCCGGATTGCCGAAGCAGACAGCGGTTGGCGGGCAGGGCATGTCAGGGCGCTTATAAGCCACTAATCTGCCATATTCGCAGGACGGAACAAGCGGCAAAGCGATACAATGAAGGTGGCTTGCGCGGGCGCTTTATGCGAGGCGCCGGGGCAAGCTGCGTATACATCCCTATCTCGTAGATTGGTGCACATCATGAGCTTAGTAACCACCACAGAAATGTTCGAGAAAGCCTACAACGGCGGCTATGCCATCGGCGCGTTCAACGTCAACAACATGGAAATCGTCCAGGGCATCACCGAAGCCTGCGGCGAATTGGACGCCCCGGTCATCCTGCAGGTGAGCAAGGGTGCCCGCGCATATGCCAACCACACCTACCTGGTGAAGCTGGTGGAAGCGGCCATCGCCGAAAACCCCAACATCCCCATTGCCCTTCACCTGGACCACGGCGACACCTTCGAGCTGTGCAAGGACTGCATCGACGGCGGCTTCACGTCTGTCATGATTGACGCTTCCTCCAAGAGCTTCGAAGACAACATTGCCCTGACCAAGCAGGTGGTTGATTACGCGCACGCCAACGGCGTGGTGGTGGAAGCCGAACTGGGCACCTTGGCCGGCGTGGAAGACGAAGTGAGCGTGGAAGCCGGCAAGGAAAGCTACACCAAGCCCGAAGAGGTGCAGGAATTCGTGGAGCGCACCGGCTGCGATTCGCTGGCCATAGCCATTGGCACCAGCCACGGCGCCTACAAGTTCACCCCCGAACAGTGCCACCGCGACGAAAACGGCAAGCTGGTTCCGCCCCCGCTGCGCTTCGACGTGCTGGAAGAATGCATCAAGCGCCTGCCGGGCTTCCCCATCGTGCTGCACGGCTCTTCTTCGGTGCCGCAGGAATTCGTGGAAATGGTGAACGCCTACGGCGGGCAGATGCCTAACGCCATCGGCATCCCCGAAGAGCAGCTGCGCGAAGCCGCCAAGTTGGCCGTATGCAAGATCAACATCGACAGCGACATCCGCTTGGCCATGACCGGCAACATCCGCAAGCACTTTGCCGAACACCCTGACCACTTTGACCCGCGCCAGTACCTGAAGCCTGCCCGCCAGGCCGTGAAGGACATGGTGGCCCACAAGATTGTGAACGTGTTAGGCTGCGACGGCAAGGCGAAGGACCTGTCCGTGCGCTAAGAAGCACGCGAAAGCTGCCAACAGGCCGGTGCCCCCAGGGTGCCGGCCTTTTTCATGCGCTATTTCGACCGAAAACGCACAGCACCACTTGTTCCAAACTTACTTGTAACATTTGTTACAAGTAAGTTTGTGTACAACAGCGCAGCTGGACGCGCGATCTTCGCTCCGCCCGATGCGCTTTCTGCACCTGGCCCTACCAGGCAATGGGGATTTCGGTTATCAGGTTGTGGATCATGTCATACAGGTACGCGAAGTCGTCGGACACATCCGGGGTGCGGGTGTTGGCGTTTATCTCGTCGGCGGACATGTTCGCCAGCAGGCGCACATAGGGGCTGGTCGATCCGTCGGACCATTCGATGGTGGGGTTCCACGCGGGGTTCTTCACGGCCACGGTGCCGTCCGCTTGGGGCACAAAGTCGCAGGTGAAGATGCCGCTTAAGATGGTGTCGGTGATGGTCCAGCCGCTCACGAAGTCCGAAAGGCCGAACACCACGGGCACCACGTGGCCCGAAGCGGGGCCGGTGATGTATTGCACGGGCTGCATGATGTGCGCGTGCGTGCCTAACACCAGGTCAACGCCCATGTCGGCCAAGTATTCGGCCCATTCGTACTGCTGGGAATTCGGCTCGCTCACATATTCGGTGCCCCAGTGCATGCCCACTATCACCACGTCGGCCACCTGCTTGGCACGGGCCACGTCGGCGTTTATGGTGTCGTAGTCAAAGGGCCTGTTCAGGTAGTAGTTCGGCATGGCCGTGTAGTCCTGGAAGTACGTGTTGTCCGCGAAGGTGTAGGCCAAAAACGCGAAATTGATGCCGTTGCGTTCAATCATGTGCACGGTTTCGGCGGACTCTTCGGAAAGGTAGCTGCCCACCACGGTGATGCCCGGGTACTTCGAAAACTCCTGTTCGTGCGTGCGGATGATGGCGTCCACGCCGTAGTCGTAAATGTGGTTGGAAGCGAAGTTGAACACGTTGTAGCCCTGAGCTGCCAAGTTGTCCACTGCAGAATCGGGACTGATGAACGCAGGCCAGCCCGTAGGTGCGCGCTCGGCCGTGTTACAGGTGACCGTTTCGGGGTTGATGAACCGCAGGTCGTACTTGCTCACAAACGGCGTGGTTTCTTGGTACCAGAAGCTGAAGTCGTAGCCGTCGCCGTTGCCGGTTTCGGCGAAGTTGCGGGCGGCTATGCCCAAGGCGTTTGCAGACACAATCTGGTCGCCGCAGGCCGCTAAAGTTACTTTGTCCGCTTGGGCGGCGGCTTCGCCCCGGCCGCGGACAGCGTAGTTGATGCCCGCCGGCGTGGTGCCGTAGACCACGCCGTGTTCGTCGGTCTGCTCCAGCGCGCCATCCAGCTTTTGGGAAAACCGCCCGGTGGTGGACTTGGCGTTGGACTCAGCAGCGGTGTTGGTGTAGGTGTTGGTGTTGGCGCTAACGCCGCTGTCGTTGACAGCCGTGAAAGAAGTGTTTTCCGAAGGAGCCGCCACAGGCGCATGTTGGCCGTTGAAATACCACACCGCGAACGCGGCACCCAGCGCAGCAAGCGCTGCTGCCAGCACCACGGCAAGCACAACCCACACAACGCGCGATGGCCGCCCGCCGGTTTGCTGCACCTGCTCCTGTTCGTTCACTTCCACGCCGCACCTTCCCGCATGGTCCCAAGCAAAAACATCATACCCCAGGAAGGCAGTTCAGCGGGCGAGTTTGCCTTCCCCCTAGAAATCGAACAGGGCGGTGGACAGATAGCGCTCGCCGGTGTCAGGCAAAATGACCACTATAAGCTTGCCAGCGTTTTCAGGGCGGGTTGCCAACTTGGCGGCGGCGGCAACAGCGGCGCCGGAAGAAATGCCCACCAGCAGGCCGTCCTTGGCCGCCAGTTCGCGACCGGCGGCGAAAGCCTCTTCGTCGGTGATGGCCAACACTTCGTCGTAAACACCGGTGTCCAAGGTTTCAGGCACAAAGCCCGCGCCGATGCCCTGCAGCCCGTGGACACCCGCATGGCCTTCCGAAAGCACCGGGGATCCAGCGGGCTCCACCGCCACCACCTGCACAGCGGGGTTTTGGGCTTTCAGGTACCGGCCAACGCCGGTCAACGTGCCGCCCGTGCCCACGCCGGCCACAAAGATGTCCACCTTGCCTTCGGTGGCTTCCCAAATTTCAGGGCCCGTGGTGGCTTCGTGGATGGCGGGGTTGGCCGAATTGGTGAACTGGCCGGGAATGAAGGAATTGGGCGTTTCGTCCGCCAGCTGCTGGGCCTTGGCGATGGCGCCGCTCATGCCCTTGGCACCGTCGGTAAGCACCAGTTCGGCACCGAAGGCCTTCATCAGGTTGCGGCGTTCCACGCTCATGGTCTCAGGCATGGTGATGATGATGCGCATGCCCCGGGCAGCGGCCAACGCGCACAGCCCCACACCGGTGTTTCCGCTGGTAGGCTCAATAATCACGGTGTCTTCGTTTATTTTGCCGGCGGCCACAGCATCGTCAATCATGGCCTTGGCTATGCGGTCTTTCACCGACCCGCCGGGGTTGTTGCGCTCCAGCTTGCCCACAATGCGCGCCTGCAGGCCATGATTGCGCTGGTAGTTGCCCAGTTCGACCAAGGGTGTGTTGCCGATAATTTCAGCAATGCTTTGGTAAATGGCCATAAGATGCTCCTTCGTGGCGAAACGGTCGCACCCCGTAAGGGCGCGCCCCTGGGGCGTTCGTGCTTTTCAAAAGCCCATTATTCCACTAGGCCCTGGCAAATCCAAAAGAAATTTTCCGCTGTCCTGACACGCCCAAGCGTTGTGCCGCTTCTTGTGAAAAAGCCAACGGAGCTCTTTCGGAATACTTTCGCACTCACCCCGCCGGAGGTGCCAGACCTAAGTTTGGCTTTGCTACGCGCGTTTGCGCAGCAGCAACGCCGCAACGGCCGCCAGCACCACCACAGCTGCGGCCGCAACGCCTGCAATCAGCAGCACGTTCGGACTGCCCGGCGCGCCAGCGTTCGCTTCTTCGAAGGTGGGCACGGTGGCATAGGCGGTGTTGTCCAGGTCTATCTCTATCGGCACATACGTGCGCACGTCTTTGGTGGCCTGGCCGGTATCAACGTCAATCATCATCTGGAAGGTGGAAGAATTGTTTAGGTAATTCCACTCCACCATGTTCAGTATGCTCTTGGCATCGGAAAAGGCCTTTTCCTGCAAGGTGTTGCAGTACGCAGCCAGGTAGCCCGAAGGGTCCTGCCCGGCAGCACGGGCCGCCTGGGCGTTGTCTAAAACGGTACGCATGCCCGCAACCATGCCTTCTTCGGCCGCCTGGAAATACGCCTGCACCGGCTTGCCCAGCGTGGCCATGTCTTTCAGCCCCAGTTCGGCAAGCAGCTTGAAGGTGTAGTACGGATAGGCTTGAGTGTCCACAACCCCCTGGTCAGAAGCCGGTTGGTTCCTCCCGTAGCTTTCGCCCACCTGCGCGGCGGCCACCGAAACCGGCACGAACACCCCCAGCACGGCCGGGCCAGAGCTGACCCACACCACGGTGGACAGGTCGGCGTCCTTGCCCGGGAACACCTGCAGGGCATGCACGCTCATGGCCGTATCGATGCCTATGGGGCGCAGGTCCAGTCGGTTGGTCCCGTCCGGGCAGTATTCGGTGCCTTCGTAACGGTTGCGGATAAGCTGCAAGGCGTCTTCCAGCGAAACTTTGTGGTCGGGGCTGAACGCCAGCGGGTAACGCTGCTGCCCGCTGTAGTCACCGTACGCAGAAGGCGCCAATTCCTTGTGGCCAATCCACGTGCGCATGTGGCACCATTCCACAACAGCCGCGCCATAGGTGCCCAGCACGTCCAATTCACCATCCGGGAAGTGCTGCGCGAAGCCCGCGCGTTCGGGCAGGCTGTAGAAGTCCTTCGACACGCGCACTTCTTCGTAGTCAGAAAGCCGCTCCAGGTTGAATTCGTTTCCGAACACTGCCACTTTGTCCTGCGGCAGCTTCACGGCCGCATACTGATGGCCCGTATACAGCTCCACGTACCAAGCTTCCGTTTGATCCATAATAACCGCGATGGAGCCTTCGCCGTTGCCGTATTCGTCCGTTAGGGCCAACAGCTTGTCAAGCGCTTCGCGGGCCGTTTTACTTTGGCAAATTACCAGGGAATTGGCGGCCTGTTCGGCAATCCCCTCATCCAAGAAGGGGTCGGCATCTTCTGCCGCCAAGCTGGGAAGCGCCGTCACCGACATGCTCATGCTGACGCCGTATTCGTTGGCCGCCACCGCGGCATCCTGCTCCAGCTTGTTTTCCGCGCATGTGGAATCCATCCAGGGCGTGCAAACGTACTTGTACGTGGTGTCTGGCAGGGCGGTGGTGATCGATCCGTCAACGTTCACCCCGGCCGTGCGCCCGCTTTGGCTTTCCACCCGGTCCACCATGCTTATGCGGTTGCCCCACACGCACTGGTGGTCGTTAGAGCGCACGTATATGGCCGACCCGTCGGTGCTTGCCTGGTTGCCCACGTAAATGCCCGTGCAAGCCCACGCCGCACTTGCGCAGGCCGCCTGCGCAAACAATGCAGCAAGCACGACAAGTGCAGCAAGCACAGCCGGAAGAACCGTTCGACGAAGCAGACCCATAACGCCCCCAATCAACCAAGTACCTGCTAGGAATTATACAGGCTGCATGGCGGCGGCGCAGCTCGGGCGGGCGCGGTAGCAGCACAAGGCGCAAGCTGTGGTAGACTTCTTTTTGGAAAAACCTTCCTTTCTGCCTTGGAGGCTCCGCATGAAGCGCTTTCTTTCGGTTTTCGCTGCCGCAACGTTGGTGGCGGCTTTGCTCCCCTGCACTGCCTTGGCGGCAGGCGTTAACGCCAGCCAGTACCTGGCGCCCTACACCAGCGTGAAAAACCAGGCGGATTTCGACGACTGCTGGGGCTTCGGCACCGTGGCGGCCCTGGAGTCAAGCTACCTGTTGGCTCATGACTACAGCAGCGGCCTGCAAACAGGCGTGCCGGAGTTTTCCACCGCTGCCTTGGTGTACGCCACGCGCAACGGCGCCACGTCTGACGGCACCACGGGTGGGCCGGCACTTACCAATTCCTACAACGACTATATCCCCAACACCGCCAGCAGCGTCTACGGCTTTTGCGACGGCTTGCAGGTGCTGCCCGCCATTGCCACCTTGGCCAACGGATCGGGCGTGGTGGACCTAACCGAAGTGCCCCACGCCATCAATTCGAAGACCGGCGTGCCTTCCATGGTGGAAGCCGCCGCCAACAACTACTACACCAGCCACCTGCGCCTGAAGAACGCCGACGCGCTGCCGCCCATCTACCCGATTTACACCACACCCCGGGCAGACGGCATTATCGTTGACAAGACCTACGGCGACCGCGCGGACGCCAGCGCCGAAGTGTGGAAGGAAGCCTTGCGCACCCATGGCGCCTTGGCCGCTGGCATGGCGCTGTTGGACTACAAAGCGGACGACGGCGCGTACTATCACCGCGGTTGCGCAGATGCCAGCACCGTGTATGCCGAAGAGCCCAACTTCTGGTACTTTGCCGCCAGCACCGAAGGCGACGGAACGGAAGTGCTCACCAACGCCGGCCACATCATCTGTATCGTGGGCTATGATGACGCCTATTCCCGCTACAACTTCGCACAGGCGCTGAAGAAGGCTGACGGCACGAACTTCGCCTACGACAAGCACATCGCCGAAGTGGTCACGCTGTACGCCGACCCCGTCTACAACGCGGACGGCAGTCTGGCCAACGACCCCACCACGCCGGTTGCGGGCGCTACGGGCACCGACTACATCGTGCCTTTGGGCGACGGCGCCTGGATCATCAAGAACTCCTATGGCACTGGCAATGACCAGGGGCTTTTTGGGGACAACGGCATCTTCCACGTGTCCTACTACGAGCGCACGCTCACCGGCGCCTACGCCTTCGAACTGGAAGATTACGTGTATGACGCTGCGGAATCGCCGGCCGACTATGCGCTGGTGTACCAGCACGACGGCGTGGCGCCCGTGCCCTACTATGGCGATGACCAGCTGAAAGGCGCCAACGTGTTCACCGCCAAGGCAGGCGAAGATGCCAGCGAAATCCAGGCCGTGGGCGTCACCACCAGCGCCGCCAACACCGAAATGTTGCTGCAGTTTTACCTGGACATCTCCGACACAAACGACCCAGAAAGCGGCACGTTCATGGGCGAACAGAACATCACCGTTCAATACGCCGGCTACCACACCATCACCCTTGATGAGCCCCTTACCGTGGAGCCCGGCCACACCATAAGCGTGGTGGCAAGCTTCACCAGCACCGACGACCTTTCCCGTGGCAACCCCGACTTCCTGTTCAGGCAAACGGGCACCTATGTTCCGCTGGAGCAGTCCGAAAACAGCTATCCCGACGGCGCCACCATCTACACCTACGCCGGCAATACCCTGCTGTACGAAAATGGCGCTTGGATAGACACGACGGTGAAGAACGACGCCGCGAAGGACAGCAGCAACAAGCTGGGCAACATGACGGTGAAGCTGCTGGGCAACCCCGTACCCGCTGCGTACACCCCGGAAAACACCAACAACGCGAACACCACGAAGGCTTCCACAAGCAGCAGCGGAACTACCACCGCCAAAACCGGCGACGCAACCGCCCCCGCTGCGGCGCTGCTGGCCCTGACCGCCGCTGCCGCCGCAGTGGCGCTTTGCCTCACCAAGCCGCAACGCCGCCGCAAGTAGCCCCCCGCGCGCAAGGCTAACGCAGAAGGCAACCCTTTCACCGTGGACTGGACCGTTTTCGTGAAGCGATGCGCCTACGTGCTGCTACAGCTTACGTGGGGCCTGCTGCAAAACGTGGTGGGCCTGGCCAGCGCGCTCTGGAACAACGTGCCGTTCTTCAAGGGGTGCAAGAGGAATGCCTGTCTCGTTTTTACGGCTTGCCCTGCATCAGTTCCTGTGTTACTTTGCTGTTATACGTATAACAAAGGAGGCAACATGGAAAACGCAATGGTGGCGGCACGGGTTCCGGTTGAACGAAAAGAACGCGTGGCGCGCAAGCTGGCGGGCATGAACTCCAACGTGTCGGAAGCCATCAACCAGCTGTTCGATTACATAGACACCCACAATGCGCTTCCCTTCCCGGACGAATCGCAAAGCGTGCCCAGAACACAGCGCGCCGCGGCGGCATCCGAATGGCTGAATGGCCTTACGCGCTTGCCCGAAGGGAATGCGTTCCAGCAGCTGTCTGACGAAGAGATAACGCAGAAGCGCTTGCAATCCCGCGGGTTTGAAGCATAAGGGCCGCCCATGAAAGTGCTGGCAGACACCAACATTCTGATTGACTACCTGTGCAGGCGCCACCCCTTCGACGAAGAGGCGAAGTTCATCTTGTTTGGCTGCGCTATGGGTGACTACGAGCTGTGGATCAGTTCTTCGCAGGTGACAGACCTGTTTTTCCTGCTCACCCACGGTGCGGGCTGCCTGAGCGCCCAGGAAGCGCGCGGAGTGTTGCAGCAGCTGCGCAAGTACGTGCGGGTGGGCTCTTTACGCGAAGAAGACGTTGATGCCGCCCTGGATTGCAGCTGGAAGGACTTCGAAGACGCCTGCGTGCACCAAGTGGCCCGCCACCTGAAGTGCGACTACCTTGTCACCCGCAACGAAGCCGACTTCGAAAAGCCAACGCTGCACGTGCTCAGCCCCAAACAGTTCCTAAATCTTCTAGGCGAACAACAACAAATCTTCTACAGCGAAATATCACTGACGTGAAAACGGGGACGTAGGGTGAAATGGGGACAATGTGAAATGGGGACGTAGCATTTTTCACATTTTCTGGAATGTGTGCCAAGTCGCAACCGGTACATGAAAATGTGAAAAAGGGGGTGCGGACATTTCTTTGGACCGGCTATGCGGCCAGCCCCTTGCTCCTTC
>JAUNIP010000044.1 GCA_030523425.1 Coriobacteriia bacterium | reverse complement strand
GTAGCGCTTTTCACATTTTCTGGTCCGTGTACCAAGTTGCAACTAGCGCGTGAAAATGTGAAAAGCGCTACGTCCCCATTTCACACGTCTTCACACTACGCGAAGGGGCCCGTTAGGGCCCCTTTCGTTTGCAAGGTCGTATGCAATATGCGTTTAGCCAGTAATGGTCATGCTTTTCAGCAGTTCGCGCGCTTCTGCCTGGCTGGGGGCGGCTCCGTTTTTGTTGATAATCTGGATGGCAATCTTGGTGCCCGTATCAGTGATGCCAGAAGGAATCTGGTACGTAGCATCACCCGAGGTCAGTTCGATTTCTTTGGAGTCAGCCAAGATGATGTTGTCTTTGTCCACTACGAAAATGCCTACGGTGTAGCCTGTCAGCGCACTGCTGGTGATGCCGGAGAACATTACGTTTTGGCCGGGCTTTACGTCAATCAGTTGGTTTACAGATGTAACGTGCTGCGCCCAGTTTGGGTTAGCGTTAGATTGACCTAATTTCGTGACTCCAATCTCAAGCGTGCCCGTATAAGTCCACGGCATGCTGGTTGTGTAGGTGTATCCGCTCCAGAAAAAGGACGCGCCGTCGGCGGTTGTGTACGAAATCGTGCATTCCCCATCTTCTTCCGGTATGCCAACCCAATGTGCTTCGTCGTCTTTGCTCACGCCGCCGATTTCGGTCACGGGGCCTTGCCAGTCGTCTACTTTCTGCACCAGGCCAACCGTGGCGGAATACACGCCGGTCGTCTCGTCGTAAATCTGCACTCCATCGTAGGTGGCGGTCTTGTCTTCTGTGATGGCGGCGGCCATCACTTCGGCATAGGCACTGCGCACGTTGGCCAAGTCGGTGCCTTCGCGGGACTTTTCCAGCTGGGACGTGAACACGGGAATGGCAATGGCCACCAGCACCGCGATGATAGCAACCACAATAAGCAGCTCAGCCAAGGTGAATCCGCGGCTGTTGGTATGCATTGTCCTTTCGCTGCTCATAGGGCCTCAGTCCTTCGAACCAAAATGCGGTGCCGCGCATCAATTCTGCGGGGCCTCCAAACCTATTGTAAAGTATCCGCAGGTAGAACAAGTTTTCAGTACGGTGACAAAACACCTCTTCGCCACACTTTTATCACCTTAGGCAAAGATTCCCCCTTCACGCGTCGTCGGACAAAATGCCACAAGATAGGCGCAATCCTCAATCCTCAGCCCGACGTCAAAGGCCGCAATCCGTAACCCTCAATCCGAGCCAGCGGTGCCTGCCACAAGCCGTTGCACTGCCCCTTTCGTTCGGGGTCGACGAAAGGGGCTGATTCATGGGTTTTCAGGCTCTGTTTGCATACTTCCGTTCGTTCGGGGTCGACGAAGGGGTTTGCGCCTGCTCTTTCGACGGGCTTCCGCCTTGTGCGGGGGCTGTTTTACTGCGAAATGCTGTCGAAAACGCTGTTGCGGAGGGCTTTCGTCGACCCCGAACGCAAGAGGCGAACAACGATGCCGGCATGCTTCCAGCCCGCCCGTCCCTTCGTCGACCCCGAACGCACTTCGGCGTGCAGAAGTGGCCTGAAACCGCCCCTTTTTGCCCCTTTCGTCGACCCCGAACGCAAACAATCGTACAGAGCGGCGAACCGAACGAAAACACCCGCACAACAAAGCAGACCGCGCACAAGCATCATCCTGATGCTGCAAACAGCAAGGTGGACGCCTAGCCGCCAATATTGCACGCGCATATTCTACTCAAAAGCGCCTTCCTGCTAGAAGCTCTCCTCCAGCAGCCCTTCCGACAGCTCCTCCGGCAGTCCTTCCGAAAACGCTTCCGGTCGTTCTTTCGCCTGTCGCGCTTGGTACGCATTACGGCGCCGCTGATTCGATGCTTTTCGGCTCGCTTCCTTTTCTTGTTGCCGAACAACGGCCGGAACATGGAAGAAGTCAGTGGAAAAATGCAGATCAAGTTGCTCTTTCAAGGAATCTCGCTTCGACTGCTCTTTTTCTGTGGGGTGCAAAATATCCTGACGAATCTGCTCTGTTATGCTGGAGCGGCGATTTTGGTAAACAAAAGACGCAATTAGCGCTGCAAGTGCGTTCATACTGTCGGGATCGGCGGTTTGGCCTGCCGTCGCCCTTATCACCTGGTATCCGGCTTCTATCACTTCGTTGTCGCGCCTTGCATCGCTGTCTAAAGAATGAGCATGGTAGTCTTCGCTGTCGTATTGCACGACAAGCTTTGCCTCGGGCCACAAGAAGTCAACTTCGCGTTTTCCATATAGAGAATTTTTCGTAGAAGAAAGATCTATGCGTGCGTTTATCAGGGGTTTTGGGAAGCCGAAACCGTTAAACTCTGTTTTGGGAAGGGTCAACCTCAGTGCAAATTTTAGCTCCGCTGGAGAACGACAGCCCTCCTGAACACGTGATAAAGCGCGACGATAGGCTTTGGCACCTCTTACGTTTGCGCTGCTGCCTTCCAAGTTGATTAAGTCATCAAGGCCGCATAAAGGATTCCTGTCCACAAACCCTTGCGTAGATTCTGGGCGCATTGCAAAGCGGCTGGTGGCCTGGCTCATAAGAAGAACAAGGGAAAGAGGAGAAACCAAGCCTGCAATCTGCAGCAATGCAAGCTGTGGGCTGGCGATATAAAGCCCTTTGGCAGCCTTATAAAACTGGTCGCGTAAGGCTTGAGAAGGAAGTATGTGCGGGTCTAAGAATATGGACCGCCTTCTGCAGCGCTTTGTTGGAGCGGCTGCTTGAATGGGGTAGGGCAGAGAAAAGCGCTCATGGAGAAAAGCAGCCTCGGCGGCTGAAAGACGAGGCACATGGTTTGCTGGAAGGGGCGATTTTTCGGTCATGCGGAACGACGCAGGCAGTTGGCCTTTTTCATAAGCGCATAAAGCTGAGAAATGGCTGAGATAAATGTTCACAAGGATCCTTTCTTTTGAGGGGGACCTCACCATACTGCATTGATTTTGTTGGCAAATTTGGCAAAAGAAGAACCCGCGGAACGTGTATTACGCGAAAGAAAAGAAGAGTCAAAACCAAGTAGTGGGAGTTTTGTCAGGAAGTCAAAACAAAGGCAATGAAAAGGAAAAAGAACTTTGCTACAAAGATGGCGGAAAGTAAAAAGCTTTTCAAAGGAATTGTTGTTTCCCCAGGTAGAAGACATTCGCATTGTTTAGGGATTGGCATCTTGCTTTCAATGTGCAGAACAAGGCTTTTTGGACGGCTTCGTTCATGCGGCACAAAATTGGTGAGGCTTTATTTTTTTCGTCTTCACAAAGGAAACATACTTTTGGGCAATCTTTTGCGAGGCTTTCGGATCCTGGCCTGCTGCACCTCTGCGTAACACCCCTTTCGTTCGGGGTCGACGAAAGGGGCTGATTCATGGGTTTTCAGACTCTGTTTGCATGCTTCCGTTCGTTCGGGGTCGACGAAGGGGTTTGCGCCTGCTCTTTCGACGGGCTTCCGCCTTGTGCGGGGGCTGTTTTACTGCGAAATGCTGTCGAAAACGCTGTTGCGGAGGGCTTTCGTCGACCCCGAACGCAAGAGGCGAACAACGATGCCGGCATGCTTCCAGCCCGCCCGTCCCTTCGTCGACCCCGAACGCACTTCGGCGTGCAGAAGTGGCCTGAAACCGCCCCTTTTTGCCCCTTTCGTCGACCCCGAACGAAAGAATCGGTGCAGCCGGGCTAGATTCCCCCACTCCGCGGGGCCTTAGCGGCCCCGCTCCGGTCGGAACGACATTGGGCGCGGCGTCTCGTGCGCCCGCATCCGCCCCCGGCCCGCGGGCCCTGGCGCTACGGGATCCACCTGGCCAGTACGTGTGCCAGGGCGGTCATGTCTAGGGGCTTGGCTATGTGCTCGTTCATGCCGGAATTGCGCGACGCTTCCACGTCCTGGGCAAATGCGTTCGCGGACATGGCCACAATGGGTACGCGCTTGGTGTAGGCGCGGTCTAGGGCTCGAATGGCGCGGGTGGCTTCATAGCCGTTCATGCGGGGCATCTGGATGTCCATGAACACCAAGTCGTAGTAGCCGTCTTCGCAGGTCGTCATTTTGTCCACGGCCACGGTGCCGTCTTCCGCGTGGTCTACTTCTACGCCCGTCATCTGCAAAATCTCGGTGGCAATCTCGCGGTTAAGCTCGTTATCCTCCACCAGCAGAATGCGGCGGCCGCTTAAATCCAAATCCTGGATGTCTTGCAGCGGGGCGGCCTTTTCCGGCTGTTCGCCCTTGTTGATGATGCTGTCGAACACGCGTACCAGGCGGCTCTTGAACAGCGGTTTGGAAATGAACGCGTCCACGCCGGCCGCCCGCGCCTCCTGCTCAATTTCGCTCCAGTCGTACGCGGAAATGATGATAATGGGCACATCTGGCCCCACTTCCTTGCGGATAGCTCGGGCCGTGTGCACGCCGTCCATGTCCGGCATCTTCCAGTCCAAAACGACCGCGAAGAAGTCCTGCGCCGCGGCGTGATGTTCCACCACGCGCTCCACGGCTTCCCTGCCTGAAGTAACGCCGGTGCTGTTCATGCCAATGTCGTCAAGCATGATGCAGGCGCTCTCGCACGCAACCGGGTCGTCGTCGGCCACCAGCACGCGCAAATCGGAAAACTCTGCGTAGTCAATCTGCTCTTCGTCTTGCAGCTCCAAGAACAGCGTGACCGTGAAGGTGGAACCTTCGTCCAGCTTGCTGGCCACTTCAATGTCGCCGCCGGTCATGCGCGCTATGTTGCGCGCGATGGGCATCCCTAAGCCCGTGCCCTGGATGCCGGCAATGCGCCCGTCTTCGGCACGGGCGAAGGGCTCGAAAATCTGTTGCAGGAAGTCTTCGGACATGCCAATGCCGTTGTCGGCGAAGGTGAACACAAAGCAGCCCACCTTCGGCCGGCCCGTGGGCTTCTCTTCTATGGTCAGCGTGATGTTGCCGCCGTCAGGCGTGTACTTCACCGCGTTGCTCATCAGGTTCATGAAAATCTGCTGCATGCGCAAGCTGTCGCCGACAACTTTTTCGTGCGTCACGTTTTGGATGGAAATGCGGAAGTCGTGGCCGTGCTGTTCAATCTGGGGCTGGACCATGGTGACCATGTTTTCCACCAGTTCGGACAGGTTGAACTCTTCTTCTACCAGGTCAATCTTGCCCGATTCAATCTTGGACATGTCTAGCACTTCGTTGATCAGGCTTAACAGGTGCTTGCTGGCGCCGGTAATCTTTTGCAGGCATTCGGTCACACGCTCTTTTTCATCTATGTGCGTGGCGGCAATGGCCGTCATGCCAATAATGCCGTTCATGGGCGTGCGAATGTCGTGGGACATGTTGGCCAAGAAGTCCGACTTCGCCTTGTTGGCCGACTCCGCCTGCGCCAAAGCATCGCGCAGCAACGCCTGTTGCTGCAGTTCGCGCATCTTTTCGTCGTGGATGATGCGCACTGCGAACAGCACCTTGGTCAGGTGGCCTTCTTCGTTGCGGCTGACTTCAATGAAGTTGGCCTGCGACCACCCGCTGCCCTTTTCAACCACCGACCCCACCGAGCTTAAGTATTCCGCGGAAATGATCTTGCGGTTCACCATGCGCTCATCAAGGGTGGAAAGGTCGGTGAATTCCTTCATAGTGTCGTAGTATTCCGGCGCCATCAGCTGCGTCAGGTATCCAACAAACCGTTCGCTGGCCTTCGCGCCTTCGCCGGTGCCTACCACTTCGCGCGCGGGAGTGACGGTATACAGTTCCGTGAACGTGTCTTCTTCCAGGTCAATCACGTACATGGCAGCATAAATCTCGCTCAGCGAATTGATAATCTCCATGCGCTGGCGCAGCAGCTCTTGCGCTTTGAGCTCCTTCACTTTTTCATCGTGGATGGTGCGCACGGCGAACAGCGCCTTGGTAAGCACGCCGTTTTCGTCCCTGTTGACTTCCACGAAGTTGGCCTGCATCCAGCTGTGCCCCAGTTCAGCCACCGAATCTTCGGACGCATAGTATTCCGCGGAAATGGCGCGGCCGTTCCCCATGCGCTGGTCAAGCGTGCTCAGGTCGGTGAATTCGCGCATGGATTGCGCATACTCCGGTGCCATCAGGTAGGTGCAGTACGCGTCAAACTTGTCGCTGGCCTTCGCCGTTTCGCCAGATCCGATGATGCTGTGTGCGTTTTCGCTGGCTGTCAGTTCCTCGAAGGAATCGTTGGCCACATCAATCATGTACATGGCCACATAAATTTCGCTGAGGGAATTGATGATTTCCATGCGTTGGCGCAGCAGTTCTTGCTGCTGCAGTTCCTTGGCCTTTTCTTCTTGGATGCGCTGGAAGGCGTAGAACACGTGCGTCAGCTTGCCGTCTTCGTTGTAGCTGGCGGGAATGGCTATGCCGCGGCACCAGCCCTGGCGCTTGTCAACGTACTCAAGCGGCAGGTAGTCGGCGCCTTTCAGCTTGCCCTCAACAGCGGAAAGGTCCACGAATGCCAACGATTCTTCCAAAAATTCTTCGCTGACCACTTGGTTAACCACGTTTTTCAGGCCTTCGCTGGCGCTTTCGGCCGCGGTTTCCGTGCCGCCCGAATTGGTTTTCAGCACCTCCAAGCGGTCGTTTGCCAGGTCCACGTAGTACGCGGCGAAGTAGATCTGGTTCATGGACTGGATGATGTTCACCTGTTCGGAAGCAATTTCTTCGGCCTGCTTGCGCTTTTGGATTTCGCCGTAGGCATAGGTGGACAAAGACTTCAGCAGGAAGAAGTCGTTTTGGTGAGCTGTGGGGTCGTCTACGCCCAAAAATCCCACAGCCTTGCCGTTGACCAGCAGCGGGGCGGCCATCAGGCTTTTGATGCCCTGAGCAGCAAGCAATTCGTAAGCCGTTTCGTGCCGTCCGTGCTCTGCATCCACGGACGTCACGTACAGCTGGCCTTCCGTTTCGAAGGCGTCAAACCAGTACGCGAAGCCCGACGGGTCTACGTTTTGCAGGTTGTCTATTTCGCGGGACACGCCGGGGGCGGCCCATTCGTAGGTGTTGCTTAACAGGCGGTTGGGGCCGGCCTCAAAAATGTAGGCGCGCTTGGCCTTGTAGTACTTGCCCAGCGCATCCATCATGCCGTTTATGGCAACGTCCCTGGTGGGGCTGTCCGTCATCAGCTGCGTGCAGTACAAAAGCACGCGGGAAAGCGCTTGGTCCTTTTGCTGCGCGCGCATCATTTCGTCCACGTCGCGGAAGCCCTGCACCAGGTAGTGCGTGCCGTCGGCGCCCCTGAAGCGCGCGTAGTTCACCTGATAGTGCAAAAAGTCCCCTTCGGGGTTTTTGGGGTTGATCAGCCTGCGGTACGGCACCGAATAAATGCCCGTTTCCGGCACGCGCTTCAGCACTTTTTCTGTGTCTAAGGTGACGCGTACCCGTTCGCGGTCTTCCGGATACACGAAGTGGTCGATGTAGCGGCTGGTCACTTCGTCGATGGACGTGCCGTCCGTTTGGTTCAGGCCGAAAATCTTCAGCGCGTCGCGGTGGAAATCGTTGTTGTTGGACCGGTACAGCGTGTATTCCTTGGTGTCCACGTTGATGAGCAGCAGCAGCTCGTATTCGCTGCCCATGGCTTCGATGATGCCAAGCTGCTTTTGCATTTCATCGGAAAAGCGCTGTTCGGTTGCTTGGCGCACGCGGTCTTGGGGCTTTTCGTCTTGGATGGTGCGGGTGCAATACGCAACTTTGGTCACCCGCCCGTTTTCGTTGCGCGCCACGGGGTACATGGCCGCGCGCGACCAGCCGGATGTCACGCCGGTGTAGTCGAAGGTGATGATGTCTTTGTTGCCCAGGCGTTCGGCAATGGTGTCGAAATCGTTGAAGGCACGCAGGCCGCTGCGGTCTTCGTCGATGGTCAGCCGTTCCACCATGCCGCTAAGCGCTTCGGTGGCCTTGCCGTGCGTGCCCAGCAGGGCTTCCACCGCCATGTTGGCCTTCACCAGGTCAAACGTGTTCTCTTCCAAGTCCAGCAGCACAATGGCGAAATACGCGTTTGACAGCGCATTCAGAATGGCTCCGTTGATGACCTGTGTGTTGTTGTCGTTCATGCGCCGCGTCCCTTCCCAGAAGAGTTCGTGGTGAAAATCTGCAAGCTCCTCATTATACCGCTTCCAGCAGGGCTACGCACTCAACGTGGGGGGTGTTGGGGAACATGTCGAAGCACATTCCCGAAATCCGTGATTTGACAGGATAGTTGATGTGTGGTTTATCTGGCTCGGCAAACTGGGATTTACCGATCCCATGTCCTCGTTTTGTCGTCATCTGTAATTGCCCGGACCACCCTGCAGGGATTGCCTACCGCAACGCTATTTGAAGGAATATCCTTCACAACAATACTCCCGCCACCAATCACTACATTATCCCCGATTGTGACTCCCGGCATAACCTGAACGCCTGCACCAAACCACACATTGTTTCCGACAACAATAGGGTAGGCATATTCCAAGCCCTGGTTGCGCCGTTCATAATCAATGGGATGTCCGGAAGTATGAAATCCGCACGATGGAGCAATAAATACATTGTCGCCAAAGGTAACGGTCCCCGCGTCCAGAATGATAAGCCCATGATTCGCGTAGAAATTTTCACCGACCGAAATCAAATATCCATAGTCACACCAAAAGTCCGGTTCTATGTGAACCTGTTCCCCGGTTTTTCCTAAAATTTTCTTTATAAAAGTGTGGCGAGCATCTATTTCTTTTATTGGCAGGTTGTTATATTCCTGACACAGTGCTTTGCATTCCAGCCGATCGTTTTCCAGTTCTTTGTCATAATTTGCATCGTACAGCATCTGACGCTGCATTTTTTCTTTTTCTGTCATTTCAGGAATGCCTCCACAAATTAGAATTTGCACATTTGCCCTTCGCTCATCCTACATCTCCGCGAGTTGACGTTATGCACGTCTTTCGTCGCCCGGAAACAGAAAACCGCGTGCTTACGGGCTATTTTGGCTCAATTCTTGTCATCAATACTACGCACTCAACGTGGGGGGTGTGGGGGAACATGTCTACGGGTTGCACGGTGCGCAGGGTGTAGCCGTGGCGCACCAGAAAGGCCATGTCGCGCGCTTGGGTTTCGGGGTTGCAGCTTATGTAGACTATGCGCGCGGGGCTTAAGCGGCAGGCGGCCTGCAGGAAGCCTTCCGTGGCACCGGCGCGCGGCGGGTCCATCATCAGCACGGTGGTTGCGGGGTCCATATCGCCTTCGGCTGCCCACGCGCGCAGGGCGCTTTCGGCGTCGTCTACCACGAAGCGGGCATTTTCCACGCCGTTGTGCGCGGCGTTGGTGCGGGCATCCTTCACGGCCGAAGGCACGCTTTCCACGCCTATCACCTGGGCCGCGCCGCTTTTGGCCGCAACCAGGCCTATGGTGCCGGTGCCGCAGTATGCGTCAATCACGGTTTCGGCGCCCGTCAGGTTCGCAAAACCCACGGCCACGCGGTACAGCACTTCGGTCTGCGTGGCGTTCACCTGGTAAAACGACTGGCTGGAAATGCGAAAGCTTAAGCCGCACAGCGTGTCCAATATGAACCCGGGGCCGTACAGCACGTGCTCTTCGGTGCCCAGAATCACGTTGGTTTGACGCGTGTTCACGTTTTGCACCACGGTGGTAACGAAGGGGCATTTCTTCACCAGTTCGCGGCAGAACTGCTTGCTGCCGGGGAAGTCCCGCGCGTTGGTGACCAGCGTCACCAGCACTTCGCCTGTGGTGTGGCCCACGCGCACCACGGCGTGGCGCAAGAATCCGGTGCCGGAATCTTCGTGGTACGGCTGCACGCCATAGCGCACCATCAGGCTTTTGATGACGGCGATCACGCTGTTTGCCTGTTCGTTTTCAATCAGGCAGCCGTTGGTGTTCACCAGGTTGTGGGTGCCGGCCACATACATGCCGGTCAGCACTTCGCAGTCCAGCCTGTTGCGGCGGCCTTTGTCCTTGGCGGAAGGCTTGGGCAGCTTGCGTCCGCGCGCGAAGGGCGAAGCCACCTTGTTGCGGTAGTTGAAGGGTTCGTCCATGCCTAAGATGGGCCGCAGGGAAACGCCGGCGCTCAGCAGGCCTTCCCGCTGCAGCACGTCGCGCACGGCCAGGTTTTTCGCCACCAGCTGTTCGTCGTAGGGCACCGCTATGTTTTGACAGCCGCCGCAGGTGGCGTCTACCGGACACGGGGACGCGTTCACGGGCTTGTTTGCCTTCGGGCGGGGCGTTCCCTTCGCGGGGGCGTTCGCCTTCGGGCGGGACGTCCTGGTCACGCCGCCGGAGCGCTTGGCGCGCTGCGTGCCAGTTTTGGCTGAATTGTTATTATTTTTCTTCTGCAAAGGTGGAGTCCTGCCTAGTCGCGTAAAATATGTCTGGACTACGCATATTGTACAGAACGGCGGCACATGTTTTCCAAGTTTAGCGTCAAGAGACCCTACATAGTCATAGTTGCGGTCATCATCGTCCTTATTTTGGGCGGTGTGTCCGCTTCGCGCATGAAGCTTGACCTGCTGCCTGAAATGGACCTGCCTTACCTGGCCGTCATAACCACCGACGTGGGCGCTAGCGCCGAAAAGGTGGAGCAAGAAGTGACCAACGTGATAGAAGGCGCGGTGTCCACCGTCAGCGGCGTAGACACCGTTTCTTCCATAAGCAGCGACAACTTCAGCTTGGTGTTTTTGCAGTTCCAAGACGGCACCAACATGGACAGCGCCTTGGTGAAGGTGTCCAGCGCGGCCAACGAAGTGGCTGGTCAACTGCCTGACACCGCCGGCAACCCCAACTTCATGGAAATCAGTGTGGACATGATGGCCACCATGTATGTG
Organism: Coriobacteriia bacterium; assembly: GCA_030523425.1. Classification (GTDB taxonomy): domain Bacteria; phylum Actinomycetota; class Coriobacteriia; order Coriobacteriales; family Eggerthellaceae; genus JAUNIP01. The sequence continues at coordinate 6,505 of JAUNIP010000044.1, read as the reverse complement.
GCTGTGGGCTACGAAGGCAAGGACATCTACCAGCTTTCGGATTTCGTGGACAACACGTTGGTAGGCTCGTTCGAGCGCCTGGACGGCGTGGCGGACGTTTCCCCCAGCGGCTTGGTGGAGCAGTCCGTGGAAGTGCGCCTTTCGGACAGCAAGATTGAAGACATCAACAACAGGCTGCTCAGCGAAGTGAATTCGCAGCTGTATGACGCAAAGAAGCAGATAGACGACGGCAAAGCGGCGTTAGAAGACGCCAAGCAGCAGCTGGAAGAGCAAAGCGCCGCGCTTTCTGACACCACGTCTTCCACGGCCAACCAGCTAGGACAGGCAGAAGCGGGCCTCACCTTGGCCATTTCTGCCCAAACGGCGCAGGTGACGGTGATGGCGGCCTTGGTGGAAACCATAAATGCCCTGCAGGCAGCCGGCATAGACTTCCAGCAGTTGGTCGAATTGGCCCACAGCGGGGGAGACATCGCCGAACAGATTGCCCAAATGGCCGAACAGGCGGGCATTTCCGCCGACCGCCTGTGGGACGTGGTGACGTTTCTTCGCGGCGTTGGATCAGACATCACATCCGTTGACCAGCTGAACGCCCAGCTTTCAGACGCCACCGCCACGCTGACGGAATACCAAAACCAGCTGGCTCAGGTGCAGTCGGGCAGCGTGAGCGCTTCAGTGGGCTTGGGCAGCGGCACGGCGCAACTGGCGGCCGCGCAGACGTCCATAGCCAGCAGCGAATCGGAATTGGCCGCCGCCGAAGCACAGTACGAAGCGGCGCGCGATTCGGCCTTGGCTTCGGCAAACGTGGACAAGCTGGTTGACAAGTCCACCCTGGCGCAAATCATTACGGCGCAAAACTTCAGCATGCCCGCCGGGTACGTGAAAGACGCCGAAGGCACCCAGTGGCTGCTGCGCGTGGGTGACGACCTGACCGATTTGGAAGCCCTGCGCAGCCTGGAGCTGGTAAACCTTGACGGCGTGGGCAAGGTGACGCTGGCCGATGTGGCCGACATCACCGTCATAGACAACGCCGGCGAATCCTACATGAAGATTGACGGCAAAGACGGCGTGCTGCTGAGCATCTTCAAGTCGTCTACGGCCAACGCTTCGGAAGTATCCACCGCGGTAAGGAACCAGATTTCCAAGCTGGAAAACCAAAACGATGGCCTGAGCATGACCATCATGTCCGATCAAGGTTCGTCCATCGGGTTCTACATCCGCACCGTTTTGCAGTCGCTTATATTGGGTGCGCTGTTGGCCATTGTGATTTTGGCGCTGTTTTTGCTTGACTGGAAACCCACGGTCATTGTGGCGGTTTCCATCCCGTTCAGCGTGCTGTGCGCCCTGGTCATACTGTACCTTACGAACGCCGGGATCAATATCATGTCGCTGGCGGGCATTTCGTTGGCCATCGGCATGTTGGTGGATAACTCCATCATCGTGATGGAAAACATTTACCGCCTGCGTGCCCGCGGCATAAGCGCGGCGCGTGCGGCCGTGCAAGGCGCCAAGCAGATTGGTGGCGCCGTTTTGGCATCCACGCTGACCACCATCTGCGTGTTTCTGCCCGTGGTGTTTTCCACCGGCGTGACCAACCAGCTTATGGTGCCCTTCGTGCTAAGCCTGGTGTACGTGCTTACCGCTTCGTTGGTTATAGCCCTTACGCTGGTGCCGGCCGTGGCTTCGTTGGTGTTTAAGAACCACGCGCCTAAGCGCGTGAAGTGGTTCGAAACCGTGCAGGACAAATACGCCACTTCGCTGCGGTGGGCGCTGCGGCACAAGGTGGTGCCCCTAGGCGTCAGCGTGGTGCTGTTGGCCGTGGCCATCTACGGCGTGGTCACTATGGGCATCACGCTTATTCCCACCATGACATCAAGCGTGGTCAGCGCCACCGTTGCCCTGCCGGAAGACACCACGCGCGAAGCGGCGTTCGAAACGGCCGACAAGGTGATGGACGTTGCCATGAACTTGGACGGCGTGAAAACCGTGGGGGGCATGGATGGCTCGGCTTCGGTTTCTATGCTTTCTGCCGACGCTTCTGCCGCCAATGCCGACGCGTTGGTTTCATCGCTCACGTTCTACATGGTGACAGATGCTTCCGTGACCACCGAAGGCCAGATCGTAGACATCCAAAACCAGTTGGTGGAACGCACGGCCGACTTGGACTGCGAAGTTCACACCAGCCAAGATGCGTCTGAAGGCATGTCCGCTCTTCTGGGCAGTGGTCTGACGGTGGAAGTTGTTGGCCCGGACATGACCACGCTGAACGACATTTCCCGGCAGGTGATGGACTTGGTGGCCGAAGTGCCCGGCTACACCAACATCAGCGACGGGTCTGAAGACGCCGCCAAGGAATTGCACCTGGTCATAGACAAGGGTGCGCTTACCGAAGCCGGCACCACCGTGGCTCAGCTGTACGTGACGCTGTCTTCCAAGCTGACCACTTCTGCCAAGTCCACCACCATGACGGTAGACAACTACGACATGGTGGTCACCGTCATAGACGAAACGAACCTGATCACCAAGGAAAACCTGCTAGACACCGAAGTGGAGATCACCAACACCGCAGGCGAAAGCAGCACCCACAAGCTAAGCGAATTCGCCACCGTGGAAGAAAGCACAGCGTCTACGACCATCAGCCACTCCAATGGCGGGCGCATCATTTCGGTGACCGCGGATGTGGAAGACGGCTACAACAATTCGCTGCTTTCGCGCGAACTGAAGCCAAAGCTGGAAGCCATGGACCTGCCCGACGGCTACACCGTGACGGCTGCCGGCGAACTGACCAACATCAACACCATGCTAGAGCAGATGCTGCTGATGCTGCTTTTGGGCTTCATCTTCATCTACCTGATCATGGTGGCGCAGTTCCAAAGCCTGCTTTCGCCGTTCATTGTTATTCTCACGGTGCCGTTGGCGTTCACGGGCGGCCTGTTTGGCCTGGTGATAACGGGCGAAGGCCTAAGCATGCTTTCGCTGTTGGGCTTCGCGGTGCTTATGGGAACCATCGTGAACAACGGCATTGTGTTTGTGGACTACGTGAACCAGCTGCGCATAGGCGGGCTGGAAAAGCGTGACGCGCTGGTGGCCACGGGCCGCACCCGCATGCGCCCCATTCTGATGACGGCGCTGACCACCATTTTGGCCATGCTGCCCATGGTTCTTTCGCAGGCCATAGGGGCCGGCATGGAACGCGGCATGGCCATTGTGGTGGTGGGCGGCCTGCTGTACGCCACGCTGATGACGCTGTACGTGGTGCCCTGCATGTATGACCTGCTGTATCGCAAGAAGCCCTACTACGTGGATTTGGGCGACGAGAACCTGGAAGAAGACGCCGGCGACGCGCAAGAATACCTGCGCACCCTGCAAGCGTCAGCAGCCCAGGTGGAAGACCGCGCCTGGGAGCAAGCAGCGCCCGCGGCGGAGCCGGCGCCGGCGGCAGGTGAGGGCTCTGATCAGGAAGGCGAAGGGCACAACGCGGATGGACGTTCTTGAACGGGTTAAGAAGACGCTGGTGGAGCGGGGGTTGGCGGGGCCGGACAATCCGGTGCTGCTGATGGTTTCCGGCGGCAGCGATTCGGTGGCGCTTGCCTACCTTGGCAAACAGCTGCAAGACGATGGCGCGGTGGGCATGGTGGCCATGCTGCATGTGAACCACCTGCTGCGCGGGGAAGATTCTAACGCTGACCAGGCGTTTGTGGAGCAGTTGGCGCAGGTGTTGGGCCTGCCTGTGTTCACCTGCCAAATTGATGTGGCCCAGCTGGTGCAGCGGTCCGGCGAAAACATGGAAGCCGTTGCGCGGCACGAACGCTACCTGGCGGCCAACGAAGCGCTGGAAAGCCTGTGCCTGCACGCCAGCGCGCCCTTGGCTGACGGGCGCATCTTCACGGCGCACACGGCCGACGACCGCGTGGAGAACTTCTACATGCGCAGCATTGTGGGCACGGGCCCGGGCGGCTTTCGCAGCATGATGTACGAGAATGGCCCGGTGGTGCGTCCCTGCCTTGACCTGGGCAGACAAGACTTACGGGACTACGTGGAAGCGCGCGAAGCAGCGGGACAGCCCTGCGCATGCGACGCGGAGGGCGCCCTGTGGCGCGAAGATGCTACCAATGCGCACACCGACCGTTTTCGCGCGTATGTGCGCCACGAACTGGTGCCTGTGGCCAAGGCGCGCAACCCCAAGCTGCTGGAAACGCTGACGCGCAGCATGAATCTGATAGCCGACGAAGACGACATGTTAGACGCCATGGCGGTTGACGCCGCGCGCGACTGCGTGCGCTGGGAAGGCGATTTCTACGCGGCTGTGCTGCTGCCTTCGTTCGGCAAACAGCCGCTGCCTATAGCGCGTCGCGTGGTGTTTGGCGTGCTGCAGCAATTCCTGGGCGTCGAAGCGCGTGTGGAAACCGCCACGGTAGACGGCGTGTTAGGCGCGTTCGCGGATGGCGCGCCCGTTAGCGGGTACACGGCGAACGTGCAGGGCGACCTGGCGGTGAGCGCCAACAAACGCGGTGTGCGCGTGGAGCCCATGGCGGCGTACAGGGCGCGCAGGAAGAAGGCCTGATGAGCGGGGATGTTCGGCCCGCGGCGGCGGGGGCGGAGCCCCAGGCGGCTGCTGCTGCGGCGGGGGCGGAGTCCCAGCTGCAGGTGATCTTGGCCAGCGCCAGCCCGCGGCGCACACAGCTGCTGGCAGAAGCCGGCGTTGCGCACGTGGTGCACGCCGTGGAAGTGGATGAAACCTTGGAGCCCGACCTGCTGCGCAACCCCGCCGAAGCCTGCAAGAAGCTGGCGGAACGCAAGGCGTCTGCTTCCGTGGAAAGCTACCTTTCCGATCCTGCCCACACCGGCACGATGCTGTTCATAGGCGCCGACACCATGGTGGTGGAAAGCGGCGAAATCTTCGGCAAGCCTGCCGATGAAGCCGACGCCCGTCGCATGCTGCGCCGCCTGTCAGGCGCAACGCACCAGGTGATGACGGCCGTTTCCCTGTGGCTGGTAAGCGCCCCGGGCGCACCCGCAGCGCAGGAAGCACCCGCGGCCCCGGAAGCCTCCGCGTCCGCCGGTGAGGACCTGTCCCTGTACTTTCGCACCCTGGTAGACACCAGCAACGTGACCTTCCACCCCCTAGACGAGGCCGCCATCACGGATTACCTGACCTGCGGAGAAAGCTACGACAAAGCCGGCGCCTACGCCGTGCAAGGCGAAGGCGCGCGCCTGGTAAAACGCGTAGAAGGCCACCTAGACACCGTAATAGGCCTACCCGTAACCCGCCTACTGCAAGATTTCCCCGAGCTGTTTGGGGTGGAAGAACGCTTAGGTGGCATCTGCCGTTAGGCGTCTTCTTCGGTGGGGAAATCCACTATGACCACGCAGTTCACGCCGCAGGTGAAGCACAAATCGATGAGCCTCAGAAAACCCCTGCCCACAGGCGTGTCGTTCGCAATTTCCATGGCTGCGGAAGCATTTTGTTAGGGTCGCTGCGTTCCTTGCGCAAGCGCGGCCTCCTGTTTAAAACGATTGTCCAGAAAAGAAATAACTTAAAGGGTGCCGCCGCGCGCTCAGGTGTGGTATCCTATCGCTTGCTGTAAAAAGCGGGATGTGGCTCAGTTTGGTAGAGCGCTGCGTTCGGGACGCAGAGGCCGCAGGTTCAAATCCTGTCATCCCGACCACGACCTTGCGAAAGCCGCCGCCAGGCGGCTTTTTTCGCTCGCCGGGATGACAGGATTTGAACCTGGGCGCCAGTTGGACAGCCCAGCGGGCTGTCCAAGGTCGAGCACCGCGGAGCGGAGCGCAGACCAGCAATTCGCGCAGCGAATTGCCCAAATCCTGTCATCCCGACCATTTCAAGCCCCTGACCTGCGAAAACGCAGGTCATTTTTTATAACCTATCAGCAAAACCTATCTGCCAACCTATCAAAAACCTATCAGGTTTGCAAGGGTGAATGTTTCAGAGGGCCAAGATGCCCGCCGCCTGCGGCGGCCTTTCGGTGTGGAAAACCTGTTTGGGCAATAATGCCCGCCGTATGCGAAGGTCAAATGCCCGCTGCGGGTGGCGAGCAATCCTGTGGAAAACCCCCTAATGCCCGCCATGGACGGCGGCCGGTTTACTTATTCATACTTGTTATTTATTTGTGTTACTTGCCTAAACCCCGGCGCTTTCCACCATGGCGCGCTGCGCCGGACGGACGAAACCAGGTCGCCATCGTCTACCACGATGACAACGAAAGCCATATCCCGCACGCGCACATAGTCGTCAACAACACCAATCTAGCAACAGGGAACAGGCTGCACATAATCGACCCGAAGGCCTTGAACCGCGACCTGCAGGACATGGCGAAGGAGTGCGGCATGAGGTACCTGGAGAACGACCCCACACCTGATAAAACATCAGGGGGTGGCGCCAAGCAAGGCCGTCGGCGGCCTGACAGGCCCCGCACGCGACAGGAGAACCATCGCAACCAGGCCGAGCGCAACGCCGTCAAAAACGAAGGCTATTCCTGGGTCGAGG
>JAUNIP010000043.1 GCA_030523425.1 Coriobacteriia bacterium | reverse complement strand
TCTGGATGACTTTCAGCAGCCCTACGGTTCCGCCCAGGGCGCAGGCGATGATGACCGGCACTAGCAGGATTTGCATGATGTCCACCTTTCTTCTCCTTTCCAAAAACATTGCCGATTTACGAACACGTAGAAACTTCAACAACACATGTCGTATATCTATGGTTTAATTTGAACAGACCGCAACCGCACGTTCAATCATCAATGCCGTGCGGGGTGAAAGATGCGCAACAGGGCCGAGTCATCTGTTGCGCAAAACAACAGATGCCGAGGGATTGTCTGGGAGTGAAAGGGCTTATGGGGCTTGACGCGCGCACGCGCTACACGAGGATGGTTATCCGGGAGAGCTTCCTGGCTTTGCTGGAAGAGCAGCCTGTCAACAAGATCACAGTGAAGGCCGTCTGCGAAGGAGCACAGATCAACCGCGCCACCTTCTACCGCTACTACCAGGATGCCTTCGACCTCCTGGACAAGCTCGAAGAGGAGCTGCTGGAGGGCCTGCTTCGGGCAATGAGGGAATCCATCGAAGAGGGCATGGAGAACACCTTGGAGCAGATCCTATGCACCATGCGGGAGCACGCTCAGCTCTACCGGGTGCTTTGTGCCAATGGCGACCCGGAGCTTTCCCGCAAGGTGTTCAAGACCTGCTATGGCGCCGCCGCCGACTTCATCGCCCAACGCCACCCCGCGCTGCCGGAGTCGCGGCGCGCCTGGCTGTACTCCTACGTGGCCCAGGGGGCCGGCGGCGTGCTGGACTGCTGGATAGCCGAGGGCATGGCCGATGACCCCAAGGAAGTCGCCGCCTTCATGGAGCGGTTGATAGAAAGCAGCCTGACCGCCGCCGGATAGGCTGCCGGATGCTTCCCCTTCCAGCATCGACGATCTGCCCGTTGTCCAGTATTCGGCAGTGTCGCTTATCGTCCCTGTCGTTTCAATTCCCACAAGCCACCTGGACACGAGTGGATAATGATTTTCGTGAGTACGATATGGGTCAGAATCTTTGCGCACTCAGAGCCACCACGTAAACGAGGAGTAACCAGGTTCACCACGAGCAACGCCGAACCACTCAGGTCACGCTAATATATAGTCGAACGTCTTGCCCGACGTTGTAAGTATGGGGACGTCCTTAAATGTTTCCAAATCTATCTTCGGAGCATCGCACAGCTTTTTGTTGCCCTTCTCGTACCACACTGCAATCTGCTCCATCAAGAGAGGGACGCATTCATAACCGGCATCCTGCGTATCGTCTACAAACTGGGTCGAATCACCGAGATTCATCTCGAGCGCAACATCAACCTTGTTGCGCTCGAGACCCTCTTGCGCACCTCCGTGCATCAGCGGCTACGCAAGGCGAATAGAAAGGTGGCTCACTTTTGGACCGAAAAGGTGGCACAGTTTTGGGTTGACACCAACACCATCCAGTGAGCGGCCTCTCGGTGGTGTTCAACGTATTCCTTGAGTCTGACGAGGCCATTTACTGAGAGCTTTTGGGAATGCCCAAGGATGCCCGGCCCGCAAACTGCCCATCGAGTGCGATCGCATGATGATGGAGGCAACAAGCCTCGGGCTTGGCACGGTTTTGATATGCCGGTTGACCCAGATGCCGCCCGACAACATCCGCAACGCGGGGCGCCTCAAGAATGGTTCCTGGATTGAGAGCAACAGTCGACATCATTCGGCATCCCTGAAAGTCTAACGCCACTTTCCCGTAATTAGTCGCACTACATCAAATTTAACGACATCTTATATCATGAAAATGACGTTAGAATCTGCTTTGATGCTATAATCGCCAAAAAGTGTCGTTAGGAGGAGAGAGTGAAATACACGGACAACGGACAGGGCCACCTGAGGAAGAACCTCTCAGGCGAGCTGGAATATCTTTCTTTCGTCCCGACCCCCCTTCGCGACATCGCGAGTCTCGAGCTCTCGCCCGAGGCCGTCAAACTGCTGAGCAGATGCTCGAGGAAGATCGGAGAGCTCGAAGGCATGCTCAGGTTCGTGCCGAACGCCGACATGTACCTGGCAATGTACGTCAGGAAGGAGGCGCTGCTCTCCGCCCAGATCGAGGGAACGCAGTGCACCTTCGACGACATCCTCGACCCGAAAAACGCAGAACTGACGAAGAAGGACGTTTCGGACGTCGTCGCTTACGTCAAGGCCACCTCGTACGCGGTGAATCGCATGAAGACCCTGCCGCTTTGCACCAGGCTCCTGAAAGAAACCCATGAGGTGCTGCTAGAGGGGACGCGTGGCCAAGAGAAGAATCCCGGGCAGACGAGGACCTCGCAAAACTGGATTGGGCCTGCTGGATGCAGCCTCAAAGACGCCTCCTATATCCCACCGAACGTTGAGGACATGGCTGATGCGCTTTCGGAGATGGAGAAGTTTGTCAACAGTGAGCATGGCGCGGACCCCATCGTGAAGGCGGCCCTGGTCCACTACCAGTTCGAAACCATCCATCCGTTCCTGGACGGCAACGGCCGAATCGGAAGGCTGCTCATCACGCTGTCCCTCATGAACGACGGCGTCCTGAGCGGCGCGGTATTCTACCCCTCCTACCAGCTCAAGCTCAAGAGAAGCGAGTACTACGCGAAGCTCTCTGCCGTTCGCGAGGGAGGAACCTACGGGGAGTGGGTGGAGTTCTTCTGCGCCTGCTTGATCGAGAGCGCGCAGGACGCAATCGATGCCTTGGAACTGCTGGTCGCCCTCCGCAACAGGAACGCGTCGCTAATCAACGAGCGCATGGGCAGGTCGGCAAGCAACGGTCAGAGGCTTCTCTCCCTCCTGGAGGGAAATCCGATCGTGGATGTCAACTTCGTCTCGGAGAAGCTCGACATCGCAAGGACGACGGCCTCGAACCTCGTGAGGGCGTTTTGCGATCTCGGCATCCTCGTACAGCCAGAGTCGGAGAGGCAGCGCTACAGGGCTTTTGTCTATGAGGAGTACCTGTCGATTCTGCGCCAAGGCGGGGAGCCCCTATAGCTGAAAACGGGAGAAAACGCATCGCAAATGAACGTGGTCCGTTCTTTTGGGTGGTGCAAAGGAACTTGAGGCATGTCGCAAGCGTGGCCTCTAGAGCCGCGACGGAGATGCTGAAAACCCGCGACCAAAATATGACCGCATGGATTTCCGGAATCATTGCGACTGAGGCGTTTGCGGGCAAACTTGAGAGGCTGGGATTAACCAGGACTAACTCGGTGAACTTTTTAACGATTGAGTGGGAATGACGCAACTATCCAAAGGCATGCTTGCACTGGCTTACCCGCATTTCGAGAGCACCAAACGGGGCTCCTTTTTTTCCTTTCTCCGCCAGAACGTGGCAAAGACGTTGCGCATTTGACGCATGCCCGGCATGGGCTGACCCGCGATGCGCTTTTCGCTAGTAAAGCAGCAGTTCTGCGATATCCCCGTCCAGCAGCAGCGAGCGATCGGCTATCTGCCCAGGCGCGTAGACCTCGCCGTAGTTGCAGCACACGTAGGTGGCCAGCGGGTTCGCTTGGGTCATGCGCCAGAAGGGATACTTGATCCACGCGGGCGTGTTCAAGCCCACACCCAGCTCCAGATACAGGACCTTGCCGCTCGCGTGCTCCCCCACCCAGCGGCTGTAGCGCTCCTGCATCGCATGCCAGCCGTCATCCTCCACGAAGGTGTCATCGCAGCGTAGGTGCGCTACCATGGGCTTGCCGCACACAGGGCAGCGGGGCACAAGCTCAGTAGGCACACGCATATGCTCCTGGGTGGCGATCATCTCGCGTACGAGCGCCTCGCAGTCGTAGGTTTTCGTGTGGCAGCCGTCTTTGCACTGGATTAGTCCATAGTCGCCCTGGGTGCAGAACAGCCGCTCGTCGGCAAAACCCGCCGCCTGGAACTGGTGATCCACGTTCGTGGTGATGACAAAATGATCCTTCGCGCACACCGTTTCATGCAGCGCGGCGTAGAGGCCATTTTCCTGCACGTCAAAACGGTTGTACCAGATGTGCCTGCTCCACCAGCCCCAATACGTCTCCAGGTCGGGAAAGGGATAGAAGCCGCCCGAGTACATGTCGCGGATGCCGAAGCGCTCGGCGAAATCCGCAAAATAGCGCTGGAAGCGTTCACCGGAATACGTGAGGCCCGCAGCTGCGGACAAGCCGGATCCCGCGCCGATCAGCACGGCGTCAGCCTGGTCGATGGCCTGGCGCAGCAGCGTTCCCTTATCCAAGAAGTCGCTCATAGATCTCCCTATCAAAATCCTTGTACACGTTGAAAACCACGCGCATGTCCGTGCCTGTCTCGGCGGGTGGGGCCCATCTGCACGATGGGACCCACGGTGTGGATGATGCGCAGAGGATGGCGCTGCCCGTCCTCATCCCGCGGAATCTCGAGGCTTGCAGGTTCCTCTCCCCGTTCGCTCAGCAGGTACTCAATGAGGAATTCCCTGCGTTTCCTCTGAGCTACCATTGGCCGCCTCCCTTCCCCGTTCAAGCAAAATAGACGCCTCGCCCCATTTTCTCATGAGAAGGGGCGAAGCGTTGCGGTTACTCGGCTACTCGACTACTCGGCGAAGAAGAAGCCCGCGGTCATGTCGAGGTAGTTGTCGCCGGCGTATTCTGCAAATTCACCCTTCACTGCAGCCTTGAAAGCATCGACATCAGAGCACGTGGCGGCGATAGCCTTGAGACGCTTGAGATAGTCAATCTTGGTCTGGACGTCCTTTAGATCCTCGGGGATGTAGTGGCTGGTCAGCACAAGATCATAGCCCGCCTTCTGGTAGCCTTCGAGTTGCGCGATGATGGCGTCCGCATGGCCCGCGCCGGCCACGATGGAGTGGCAGTCGTGGCCCAGCATGTGGGTGTAGACGCAGTTGATGGCGGGGATTGTGATGTCGTAGGCCTCGTGGTTGCGCACGATGCCGAACTCGATGCCGGCTACGGTCAAGCCGTCGCCCTCGATGATGGTGGTCTCGGGCAGGGACGGGTCGAAGGCGTTGCCGAAAGCGGCCGTGAAATTGCTGATCAGCGCAGCGCCGCCGCCGTTGCGACCGTACTTGTCGGACTCGGCGGTCTCATAGACAGGCGTACCCTTAAGGAAAGTGCCGCCGGCCATATGATAGGGCGCCAGGATGCCCTCCACCGTGATGTCCCGAGCCGCGAGATAGCCCTCAAGCTCGGCGATGTTGTCGAAGAAGCAAGGCAGCTCGATGACGGCTCCGCGACCGTCGCGCACCAGCACGAACACCTCGTCGTCGATGGGGTCATTTGTCTTATAGGCGTGCAGCTTTATGCCGCCGAAATCGTAGACGGACACGATACCGCGGTCGAGCTGGATGGTGGTGCACTGGGTCTTTTCCATGGGAATCCCCGCTTTCTGCCCTTTCGGGCGTAGGTTTTGCTTGCAGGGAGTATGGTAGAATCGAAGCGATGTATTTGTAAGTAGGCACTATATTGTGCTCTAAGTACCTTTTGGTAACTATTGAACGATATCAGGCGGTTTTCATGGATACATTTTCCGAACATAAGAACATCCACACCCCTAAACGCAGCGAGCTTCCTCTTTGCCCTGTGGAAACCTGCGTGCAGCTGATAGGCTCGAAATGGCGATTGCTCATCATGCGCGACCTGCTGATGAACGACTCGATGCGTTTCGGCGCCCTCCAGCGCAGCGTGGGCAAGATCTCGCAAAAGGTGCTCACCAGCAACCTGCGCGACATGGAAGAAGCTGGCCTGGTGATTCGCCGCGTGTACCCCGAGGTCCCGCCTCGCGTCGAATATTCGCTCACCGAAACCGGCCGATCGCTCAAACCCATCATTGACGCCATGTGGGCCTGGGGTGAGGACTACCAGGCAAAAGCGAAATAGGATATGCCGTTACGTACGCCTGCCTCTACACCTGCAAGCCGCCCGAACGCGGATGGATAGTGATTTCCGTGAGTACGATATGAGTCAGAATTTCTGTACATTCAGAACCACCAGGTGAACGAGGAGTTACCAAGTTCACCACAAGCAACTCAGAACCACTGAGAACACACAAATGATCGTAGAGTGGGAATAAATCCGCACATTATTGTGAGAATGTGGCGGGATAGCCCATGGGCGAGGAATTGCGCAGGGGGTTCTCCGCAAGGCGCGGGCAATCCCCGAAGCCTTCAGCCTCCCAGGGATACCTCTTTGCCAGAGTGGACAGCTGGTCCGGCCAGGATGTTCGAAAGGTTACAACGAGAGACCCACTCACGCATCGAACGGCACTGATATAATGAATGTTGTATACACGCGCTACGCATGGAGTCAAAACATGACGCATCTTCTTGGCGATAGTTTCGCCTATCTTATTCTTTGCCTGATTGCCCAGGCCGTCCTGATACTCTTGAAAGTCCTTCTGCGCGACAAGATCAATACTGTCGTCCGAGTCGTCCTCATTGCACTGAAGATCTTCCTTGCCATATTGATGGGTGGCCTGGTGATGATGGTAGACGCCCCCATCTGGTGGATTGCCCCCGCATGCACGGCGTTTTACATAGCGCTTTTCGCAGATACGGCTTCTGATGTTGTTTGTCTGATTTACGACCTTATCGGCGCCCGCAAGAACAAGAGCAAGCGCGTGCGCAAATGGGTGGCTTGCGTCCTCACGGCGGTGTTTTCGCTTGCACTGGTCTTGTACGGTGCCGATTCTGTGTGGAATGTCACGGTTAACCCGGTTACTTACACGTCGGACAAGCTGACCACCCAGCATAAGTTCGCCTACGTTTCCGACCTGCATATCGGCACGGCCCAGCCCCTGGGAGTGTCCATCGAGGTGATTGACACCATAAAAGAACAGAACGTCGATTTTGTCATTTTGGGCGGCGATGTTAGCGACGAGCTTACGACCAAATCGGAGATGAAGGCCTATTATTCGCTGTTCGATGATCTTGGCGTACCGATATACTTCACCTACGGCAACCACGACCGCCAAATGGAGGCTGACGAGGTGTTTGGCCGCACGTACACCGACGAGGAGTTGGAAAAGGCCATTACCGGCGACAACATCACCATTGTTCATGATGAGGCAGTGCAGCTGGCAAGCGACCTGGTTTTGGTGGGCCGCGAAGATTCCAGCCAGGACGATCGCGCGGATTGGGAAAAGATTGCCATTCCCGATACCAATGCCTTCCTTTTGGTGGCCGACCACCAGCCCAACATCACTAATTCAGGTGCCGATTTGCAGCTTTCCGGGCACATCCACGCAGGGCAATATTGGCCGCTGTGCGCCATAGGAAACTTGATGGGTCACGAGATGTATGGCTGGTACAGCTACGCTGATGGCAAGAGCGTCTATCTTGGCGCTGGCGAAAGCCCTGATGCTGCCGTGGAGAAGGGGTCTACCGCCCTGTACATCAGCAGCGGCGTGAGTGCCTGGGCCGTTCCGTTCAAGACCGAAGGCGGCTGCCATATAGAGATAGTGACCCTCAACCCAGCCAATTAAGGCGAACAATCCATGAGAACGAATGACTTTTTTTCCAGGGTGTGGATTGGCAACCCCTTTTTGGACAATTTTTTCAGAGAGTCAGGCCGGCTTCCCTGAACTCGACCGGGCTCATGTAGCCCGGCGTTGGCGCTTATCACGGCTGCCTTTGAGCGAATATCAGCACAGCAGGGGTAGTGACTCGTTGGGGCGGCTAGAAGTTCGTTGCTCCGCAGTTGGAGCCGTGGTCGTCGTATACGCAGGCGTTCGATTTGCAGGCATCGTTGTTCCAGCAGCTGCTGCCGTTCTCCACCGTTGCGGCGCAGCCGTGCTTGGCGCGAATGCGCGCACTTCCCGCGTCGACGCATTTTTCACCGGTTCCGGAGGCCCAGCTGCCTTTAAATTTGCCCCCGGCCACCTCGTCGAGTTCCCGGTCGTTGATTTCCTGGCTGAAGAGCTCGTTTTCGGTCATGGCGAATCCTTTCATATCCGATACATCGCAGCACAAGGATAGCACTTCCGCCCGGAATGAGCCCGGACGCCAGCAGCGGAATGAGCCAGAACTCCAGAGGAGTTGCGGAATAAACCAGAGGCGGAGTCTAAGCGTAGCGGTGATTGACCCTTGCGCGCATCAGCTGCGGGGATGGGCTTGGGCATGGGCTTCTTTTAGACGGGCAGACGAAAGGTGCGTGTAGATTTGGGTGGTCGACAGGCTGGCATGCCCTAGCATTTCCTGCACGCTGCGCAGGTCTGCCCCGCCGTCTAGCACGTCGGTGGCGAAGGTGTGGCGCATATCGTGCGGGGAAAGAGTGCTGTCCAGGCCCGCCGTGCGCACCGCGCGCTTGAACATGGCGCGGATGGACGCAGCGCTGTAGTGCCCGCCGCGCGCGCCCAGGAAGAAATAGGGGCTTAACTGTGTTGCCAACGCCGGGCGCCCCTGCTGGTAATACCTGCGCATGGCTTCCATGGCGATGCTGTGAACAGGCACTATGCGTTCTTTGTTGCCTTTTCCCAGCACTTTCACCTGCTGCTGGGCGAAATCCACGTTAGCGGTAAGCAGGCCCGCCACTTCGGAAATGCGCAGGCCGCTGGCATACATAAGCTCTAACACCGCCTGGTCGCGCATCTGTGCGGGCGTTTGCTGCGAAGCGGCACCTGCTGCGGCGGGAACATGCACGCTTAGCAGGCGTGCCATTTCTTCCGGCTTTATGACATGCGGCAAATGCCGCTGGGTTTTAGGGCCCTGCAGGGTGGACGTGGGGTCGGTGACCACCAGGCCTTCGGCCACGGCCCACTTGAAAAACGACCGCAGCGAACTGAGGTGCCGATTCACCGTGCCCCGCGCATAGCCCGCCTTGTCCAGGTAGGAAAGGAAGGAACGCGCTTGTCGGCGGGTTATTTCCAGCGGAAACAAGCCATTGCGCGCCGCCCACAGGCCGAAGGCCTCAAGATCGGTATGGTAGGCACGCAGGGTGTGCTCCGAAAGGTTGCGTTCGTAGTGCAGCGACTGCACGAAGCGCTCGGCCGCCTGGGCATACGCGGCGTCCACCTGCGGGTCTTTGCCGCTGACACCAACGTCGGCGGTTGCAGCATCCCTAGGCATGCGCCTCACCCGCCAACAGGCCGGCATCCCGCAGCTGTTCGCAATAGGCGCGCAATGCCGCCTGCCCTCGTTCGGCGTACAAGGCATAGCGCTGCTGCTTGTTGCGCACGGGCGGATCAAGCGGGGGCAGTATGCCGAAGTTCACATGCGACGGCTGGTAATTAAGCGTTTCGGGATTGGTGGCATAGGCCACCAGCGCGCCGAATGCGCATTCCACCGGCAGCTGCGGGGCCGCCACGCCCTGACAAAACGCCTGCACGCCAAGCGCCGCGTGCAGGCCGGACCGGATGGCCTCCACATAGCCTTCCGTTCCCGAAAGCTGGCCCGCCACGAACAGCGGTGCGCGGTAAGCAGCAGCTTCCGCGCTGGTCAGGCGCAGGGAGGCATCCAGCAAGCGCGGGGCGTCAATGAACGTGTTGCGGTGCATCACGCCATAGCGCGCAAATTCCGCCTGTTCCAAGCCCGGTATCAGGCGAAACACCCGCTGCTGTTCGGGAAACGTTAAGTTGGTTTGGAACCCCACCAGGTTGTAGCTTTGCTCATAGGCGTCTTCTGCGCGCAACTGCAGCGCTGCCCACGGGCGCCTCCCGGTTCGCGGATCAGTAAGCCCCACTGGCTTTAGCGGTCCGAAGCGCGGGGCGTCAAAGCCGCTGCGGGCAATTTCTTCTATGGGCTGGCACGCCTGGAACAAATCCTTGCTTTCGAAATCCTTGGCAATCACGCGTTGAGCGTCCAGCAGGGCCTCTATGAACGCCTGGTACTCTTCCTTGGAAAACGGAGCGTTCAGGTAGTCGCCTTGGCCTTCTTCGTAGCGGCTTTGGCGAAACACCTTTTCGCGGTCCAGGGAATCCGCCATCACGATGGGCGCGGCAGCGTCGAAAAACGCCAGGTAATCCGCGCCGGTGAAGCGTTGCAGCGAAGCGGCCAAGGCATTGCTGGTCAAAGGGCCGGTTGCCAGCACCACCGCGTCATAGGCTTCCAGCAGGGCGGCCACGTCTGTAACCTCCTGCCTCACCAAGGAAATACCAGGATGGTCGCACACCAGTTGCGTGACGCCCGCAGCGAAGTCTTCGCGGTTCACCGCCAGCGCGCCGCCGGCCGGCACCGCGCACCGCAGCGCCACCTCATACACATACGATCCCAGCGCCTGCAGTTCCTGCTTCAGCATGCCTGCCGCGCTGGCCGGCTTGGTTGATTTCAGGGAATTCGAGCACACCAGTTCGGCGCACAGCGCACTTCTGTGCACGGGCGTGGCAACCGCCGGTCGCATTTCGAACAGCGTAACGGCATACCCGCGGCCAGCAAGCTGCAGCGCGCATTCGCTGCCCGCCAAGCCTGCCCCCACTATGCAGATGTTGCAACCCATGCGCCCGCCTTCGCTTGCCTTATCCTTGCGCTTATCATAGCTTGCTTAGCGGGCGTTCGCGACGGCGATTCGGCGCGGGGGCGGCCCCGCGCCGCCGTTATTTCACCACGGGGCCGTAACGTCCGTCCGGATAGCGCTGCACCAGGCCATACACTTCGTACTGGGCTATGCGCCCTGAAATCCACTTCACGGCGTCTTGTCCTTCGCAGCAATGCTCGGCCACAGCCAACAGGTCTTCTCGGTGGCACGGGCCGGCCAAAAGGGCTTCCAGCAGCGGGTCGCCTGCTTCTTCGTCCTGCTCATCCGCATCCCCCCGTACTTCCTGCTTGCCCTGTTTCCCCTGCTCATCCCGCAGGTCGCGCTCCCCTTGCTCAGCTTGCTCAACCTGTTTGCCCGCAGCGGTTTCCTGGCGCAGCAGCCCGAACACGGAAAACAGCGCGTCCTGGAACGTCTCGTCGTCCACGATGGGCGTTGCCCCCTGGGCAATCAGGTGGTTCGCGCCCGCTGAATTCGGCGACATGATGCTGCCGGGCACCACCAGCACGTCCTTAGAAGCCGCCAAGGCCTCGTCGGCGGTGCTGAACGTGCCCGAAGGCAGGCCAGCCTCCACTATCAGCGTGGCCTTCGCCAGCCCCGCTATCAGCCTGTTGCGTTCGCGAAAGCAATACGGCAGGGCGGGAAATTCCCACGGGTTTTCCGAAATAACGGCCCCGCCGGCGTCAATCACGCGCTGGAACAGGGAATAATGTTCTTTGGGGTACAGTTGGTCGCAGCCGCCGCCTAGCACCACCACCGTAGGCGCACCGCATTCCAGGGCGCACTTGTGCGCCTGGGCGTCGCACCCACGCGCACCCCCGGAAATGATGCACAGCCCCCGCAGCGCCGCCAAGCGGCCGAAGCGCGTGACGCAACCCAGGCCATAGGGCGTGGCCTTACGCGCGCCTATGATGGCCAACCCTTCCTGCAAGGCCCCCACGTTGCCTATGACATACAGCTTTTCGGGCGGCCGCGGTATCACGCGCAGCGCCTGAGGGAAGCTGGGGTCGTAAAACGAAAGTTCTGTGCGCGGCCCTTCAAGCAGCGGCCCCGTGTAGGGCGTGAAACCCCTGCCCCGGTGCTCTTGCTTCGCACGCGGCGTGCTCACCAGCGGTTTTTGCACCGCGCCGGTATAGTTGGAAACTGGAATGGGTGACCTTGTGCTCATTTACGTCCTTTCTTCGGGTAACCGGTAGCTCAGCGCTTCGCCTACGTGTTCGGCACTCACGCGCTGGCTTTGCTCTAAGTCTGCAATGGTGCGGGAAACGGAAAGCACCCGCATGATGGCCCGGCCGCTTAGGTGCTGGCTGCTGCCCGCCGCTTCCAGGAAAGCGCGGCTTTTGTCGTCTAGCTGGCACGCCTGCAGCAAGCGTTCCGTGCGGCCTTTCGCCTCATCGGTTGGAAACGCCTCCCGCCGCCACGAAGCGAATTCGCGCCCCACCATCACGCCTTCCCGCAGCGTGTGCGAACTGGTGCCCCTGCCCGTTTCAAGCACCGAAACCGACGGCAGGCGCTTCACTTCCAGCTGCATGTCTATGCGATCCAAGATGGGCCCGCCTATCCTGTTTTGGTAGGTGCGCACCTGCGGCACGGTGCACCTGCAGGCCATCTCGTCGTCGCCGTAAAAGCCGCACGGGCACGGATTGGACGCCGCCACCAGCGAAAACCGCGCCGGGAACACAATGTTGCCATCGGCCCGCGTGACCGACACGCACCCCGCCTCCATGGGCTGGCGGATGCCCTGCAACACGCTGGGCTTGAATTCGGCCAGCTCGTCTAAGAACAGCACGCCGTTATGCGCCAGCGTCACCTCCCCCGGCCGCACCGGCTTGCCGCCCCCCACCAAGCCTGCTAAGGAAATGGAATGATGCGGCGCGCGGAACGGCCGCGCACCTGCGAATATGGGACCTAAAGGCTGCCCGGCGGTGGAATGGATGACAGCTGTTTCCAGCTGCTCTTCCTTACTTAGCGGCGGCAAGATGGACGGCAGGCGCGAAGCCAACATGGTCTTGCCCGACCCCGGCGGCCCCATCATCAGCACGCCGTGTTCGCCTGCCGCCGCAATCTGCAGCGCGCGCTTGGCCACGTCATGGCCCGCCACTTCGCTGAAGTCTGGCGGGGGTGCCACCGTGGCAGACGCAAACGGCTCGGCCGCCTGGAAATCCCCCGTGCGCAGCGTTGCCAGCGACTGAATGCACTGGTGGGTAACGCCTTCCACCGGGCACAGCGGTTCGTCATAGGAAGAACCGATAAGCCCCAAACCCAGCTTTTGCGCGCATAGGGCATACGCCAGCAGGCCCGGCACGGGGCGCACCCTTCCTTCCAGGGAAAGTTCCCCCACCAACAGGTAACCTTGGGCCATGCCGGGGTCTATCTGGCGGGTTGCCCGCAGCAGCGCCACGGCTATGGGCAAGTCGAAACCGCTGCCGCTCTTGCGCAGGCTTCCCGGAGCCAAGTTCACCACAATCTTGGAAGCCGGCAGGGAAAACCCGCATGCGTTGCATGCCGCCTTTATGCGTTCGCGCGCTTCCTGGATGGCTGCGTCGGCCATGCCCACAATGTGGAACGCCGGCATGCCGCGCGTGACCGCAACCTCCACATCCACCGGTTCGGCGCGCACGCCGCGCAAAGTGGCGCTTTGCACCACACAGCGGCCGTACTGTGTCTCAGCCATGGCTAAGTGCCCCTACGCCACGCCGAAGGCGTTGATGTGATGGCGCATCATGGCCCGGTCGGGTCCAATCACCAAAATGCCTATCACGTCGAAGCGTATCTGCATGTCCACGATGTCGGAAACCCGCAAATAAGATGCCGCAATGCGCTCATAGCGGTTGCGCTTTTCGGCGCCCACCGCTTCTTCGGGCAGGCCGCGATCTTCGTCTTTGCGGGTTTTCACCTCGATGAACACCAGGTAGTGATCGTCGCGCGCTATGATGTCCGCTTCGCCGGCGTTGCACTTCCAGTTGCGCTCTAGCACCTGGTAGCCGCGCCTTAGAAGGTAGCGCACGGCCGCGTCTTCGCCCTTAGCGCCTAAAAGCTTGTTGTGCCTGTTCGTTTGTCTCTTGTTCTTCGCAGGAAGCGCAGGCGCGGGTGCGGGTGCGGGCTCCTGCTCATCTTCCAGCAAGCTTTCGCCCGGGATGGCAACCTTGAACTCTTCTTCGATCAGGTCGTCTTCATAAATGCTTTCTTCGTAGTCGTTCATGTTTGAACCCCTTACTGTCGGTGGGCACAAGCCCAATGCATAGGGTTCATCCTAATGGGGCAACCTTGCACCTGGCATACAGGGAACACCCAATTACCTTGTTGTTTTATCCGATTTCAATGGCATAGACACGGCGAAAAGTCGCACGTTTCGTTGTGGGTTTATCTCACGTTTCTAACGCCGTTGTTGCACGCATGCGCACTAAGTTGCACACGGATTCAAAAGAAGTTCAACCGGGGTTTGCACGAAGGAAAACTAAAACAGAGTTGGTTGGTCAAAGGCAGTGCAAAAACTTTTCCGATGCAGGGGACACAAGCCGTATTCACGAATGGCCGCCATGTGGAAAGCGCTTCCGTAGCCCTTGTGCTTGTCAAAACCGTACTGTGGAAAATCCTGTGCAAGGCGAATCATCAGATTGTCGCGCTCAACTTTGGCAACAATGGATGCCGCGGCAATGCTGGCGCATTTCGCGTCGCCTTTCACCACGTTTATTTCGCGCGGGTCCATGTGCAAGGGGTTGCCGTCAAGCAGCACCACGTCCACCGCAACGCCGGCCTGCTCGATGGCGGCCACCGCACGACGAAACGCCGTGACCAAGCACGCCGTCATGCCGCAGGCGTCAATCTCTTCGGGCTGCATGTACTGCACCGTCCAGGCCAGCGCCGTTTGCTTGATGCGTTCGGCGGTTTCTTCGCGCTGTTCGGGCGTCAGCTGTTTTGAATCGTTCAGGCCGTCAAGCACGGTATTCGGCGGAAGCACCACAGCACCCACCGCCAAGGGCCCCGCCAAGGGGCCGCGGCCCACTTCGTCAAGCCCCACTATGACGCCGCCGCCACGCCCTTCGGCAAGCTGTTGCTGGAAGTCCACCATGCTTTGCAAGCGCTGCAGCTCCGCAAGCCGCGCGTCCATGCGCTTGCGCGCCGCAGCCAAGGCCGCAACCACACCTTTGCGCGTGTCGGCCGCCAACGACCGCTCCAACGCCGCCAGCTCCTCGGCATTCGCAGCCGCCAGCAGCGCCTTGATCTGTTCAACCGTTTGGCCCATGGTGCGTCCTTCCGCTGCCCACAAAAAAAGGCCGCCCGCAGGCGGCCTTGCGTTTTAGCGATAAGCCTTTTCCTTGATCTTGGCGGCCTTGCCCACCTTGTTGCGCAGGTAGTACAGCTTGGCGCGCTTCACGCTGCCGTAACGGGTGACCTCGATCTTTTCGATCTTGGGGGAATGCACCGGGAAGGTACGCTCCACGCCCACAGAAAAGCTGATCTTGCGCACGGTGAAGGTTTCACGCACCGAAGCGCCCTGACGGCGGATGACCACGCCCTGGAACACCTGAATACGCTCGCGGTTGCCTTCGACGATGCGATAGTGCACCTTCACGGTGTCACCAACGTGGAAATCAGGGATGTCCTGCTTGATTTGCTGCTGTTCAATGGCGCGAATGATATCCATTTTCGGTGTCCTTCTATATGTTCAGTACTGCTGTATAAACCAAAATCGTCATAAGACGCGATTAGTTAGTATAACGCCACCACAAACCAAGTGCAAGTACTTTTCGTCTGCAATGCGCAAATCTGCGGCCCGAACGAAACCCCGCGCCCCAAAGCGCTTCGCGAACCGTTCTCTGCTACAGCATTAACAGCAGCGCATACACCGCCACGCCCGCCACGGCACACCACAGCAACGACTTCGTCAGGCGCGCCACCACAATCACCAGCAACGCCGCCACAAGCGGCGCCGCAGCCGGCCACAGCCCCGCGTCAAACATGCCCGGTGTCAGCAGGTCGTTGGCCACCAGCGCGGCGAAGGCAGCCGGCGGAATAAGCTCCAAGGCCCGGTGCACGCCATCGGGCAGCGTTCGCCCCTTCAGCAGGAACAGCGGGATCACGCGACAAGCGGCAATAGTCAGCGTGCAGCACACCAGCACTATCCAAAAGTCCATCCAGCCCATGCGCTACGCTTCCCGCTTCGCGCGCTTCGCACGCACCGACCCGAACGCAAACGCCGCCGCCACGCCTGCCACAGCGCCCAGCAGCACCGCCACGCCGCCAAGCCCCAAAAGCTTGCACGCAAACACGCCCGCCGCGGCAAACACCATAGCCACCACGTTTTCGGCGGTCAGATTCTGCGTGGCCGCCAGGCAAATGAATATGGATGTCATGGCAAACGACGCAATGGCCAACGGAATGCCCAGATACGAGCCCAACACCACGCCCACCGCATTGGAAACCGCCCAACTGGTGCACGAAAACAGGTTCACCATGGTGGCCCGCTTGACCGACCATTCCCCTTCCCTGAACCGAGCGATGTTCACGCCGTAGCTTTCGTCGGTCACGCTGTAGGCGAACAGAAACGCCAGCGGCTTGGAAGCGCGTTCGGCATAAGGCGCCAAGGAAGCGGAATACAGCACCTGGCGCGTGTTCACAAAAGAAACGCTGGCGATGATAGAAGCCAACGGTGCCCCCATCAGCCACATGTTGGGAATCATGAATTGCCCGGCACCGGAATAGAACAAGTAGGACAGAAGGAAAGCCTGGAACGCATTCAGGCCTATGGAGTCGCACAGAATGCCGCAGGGAATGCCTATGGCCACGTAGCCCAGCATAATAGGCAACGCGGCACGCAGCGCCTGCGAAATGTCTTCCCGTGTATTCATAGCCTGCAAAGTATACCGCGCCGGGCCGCGCAGCAGGCCGTTAATCTGCGGATGCCAGATTTCGCACCTGGTCGGGTTCGAAGATGCCTTGTTCGGTTATGAAAGCAGTAATCAGGTGGGCAGGTGTTATGTCGAAGGCGGGATTGTGCACCTGCACGCCTTCTATCGGCTGGGGCAGCACCTCTTCGGAAGCACGCTGCTCTATGGGAATGCCGCTGCCTTCCGGCAGGCTGAAATCGAAGGTGGAAAGGGGCGCCGCCACGTAGAAGGGAATGCCATGGTGAGCGGCCAGCACCGCCACGCCGTAGGTGCCAATCTTGTTGGCCGTGTCGCCATTAGCGGCAATGCGGTCGGCCCCCACGATGCAGGCATCAATGGCGCCCTGGGCCATAAGGCTGGCGGCCATGTTGTCGCAGATGACGGTAACTGGAATGCCCACCTGGGAAAGCTCCCAGGAAGTAAGCCTGCTCCCCTGCCCCAGTGGTCGGGTTTCGTCAGCATACACACGTTCAATCTTGCCCTGTTCGGCGGCCACGTACAGGGCGCTGAGCGCCGTTCCGTAGCGCACCGTACCCAAGCTGCCCGCGTTGCAATGCGTAAGCACACGACTGCCCTGCCCGAACAACGAAGCGCCGTACAGTCCGATAGCCCGGTTGGTGGCCACATCCTCTTCCTCCATGCGCTTCACGAACGCAAAGGCTTCTTGCACCAGGGCTGCGCCCGCGCAGCCGGCCGCAGCCTGCTGCTTCACGAATGTCACCATGCGATCAACCGCCCACCGCAAGTTGACAGCCGTGGGACGTGCATGGGCTATTTCTTCGGCCGCCGCTTCAAAGGCCTCCAAGCCGCCACCAACCTCAGCCAGCGCCAGCACGCACGCCGCCGCTCCGCCCACGCCAATGGCCGGGGCGCCACGCACCCCCAAAACCTTGATGGCGTCCACCACCGAACGCCAATCAGTCGTGTCGCAAAAACGCACTTCCCCCGGCAATAACCGCTGGTCCAGGTAACGGAACACCGGCAAACCGGCCTGGTCCTGCAGCAGCTGCACGCTATAAGGCAACCTATCCAACCGAACCGCCATGAATCCCCCTTAAGACCACTGTCAAACGTTCCCCAAAGTGTAAGCCCAATCCCCCATCGCGTCCACCTGCTCACAGTTTGTTTGACATGCGAGACAAGAATCATGCGCCCTCGCAACATGCCCCAGCCGCCGCAAAACCCCCCGCGGGGGATGGCGGATGCCTTTCGGGCGACCCGCTGCGCTGCTTGACATGTGAAATGGGGACG
>JAUNIP010000042.1 GCA_030523425.1 Coriobacteriia bacterium | reverse complement strand
TTACCACAAACTTCCACCCCTTGACGTTACTAGCAATTTCTACTCTACCGGTGCTGATTGGCAGTCCTGAAACGGGCTATCCGTCACCTTGACGTGATTTGGAGCAAATTGTTGGTTTTGCACGACAAAGATTAGCACATGTCCAATTCCACGCCAAAATAATGATTAACTGCGCAGTCTGCTTATAAGCAGTCCGAACAAATGATTTCAAAGATTTAAGGCAGTACGATCCAAGCACTCAGCCGCTACCGCAATTCTCATTCGCTCATTTCGGGACGTGCTTTAACATAAATGACAATTTGCAGGACGAGTTTCACAACCTCCGCCAACAGCACCCCCGCGCAAAAGCCCATGGGACCGAACAGAGACAGAAACCCCAAGCAGCACAGGAAGTAAACTAAGCAGAATAGACCAGATAGCGCAGGTTGCCACTTTATCGAAAAGAACTTAAGGATGTAGGGGTTCAAAATAGTCGTAAGCACCGCAAAGCACGAGGCTATGGTCACTATCCAAACATAGCCCATCGCTTCATCGACATATGCTGGATAAAGAAAGCCTAGCACAGGCCGCGCCAAAAGCATTGTAAGCACAAAAACAACCACGCACCCACATGCACCACCTGCAAGCGAATACCAAAACATCCTGTCGGACTTCTTGCTAAGGCGCGAAACGTAGCTTAATACCACGCTGTTTATCGGATTAATGACCATTGAAAGCATTTTTCCAAATAGTGTTGCCACATAATACACCGCTACAAATTGACCGCCCATCAGAGGGTACAGAACCATTCTATCGGCATAGGTCGTTGCCCTGCCCAGCAAGCCGGAGGCTAGCAGCAAGAGGGCCTCGGAGATTAACTCTTTAAGTTTCGGAGAAACCGCAAACGGCTCTTTCCACAAGGTGGTGGTTAGAAACACATAAACCAGACTGGCAACATTTCCTGTCAAATAAACCAATTCCCAAAAGCCGCACAACAGGAAAAGCCCATAGCCCGCAAAATACCCCACCGCCATGCAGATGTTATTCAACAGAATTGCTTTGAAATTCAAATTGAGACGGTACGCAACTATCAGATACTCGCGCACCACAACCGCAAACCCAATAACGAGCATAAGCAGCGTGGAAAGTCCCACGCCGCCTTCATAGGCTATGGTAAACGCACAGGAAGCGAGCGCCCCCACAATCGCCATCGCAAGCGCTATTACTGAATAATCGCTTTGGCGTTCAGACCCCTTGCCACCGGTGTTGTGGAGCAAGCGAATGTTGTTGATTACATTTCCGAGCGTCGACGGGCAGAAGCTGATCATCGAAATAAGCGTTAGGGCAAGACCGTAAGCATCGGGGTCCATGTCTGCGGCCATCAGGGGCAAGACAACCAGTTGCAGCACGGCAATAGGTATGACCGCCGCAATAATATTCAAAAGCATGTCAGAAACTACACGCTTTTTTGTTGCCTCCTGCCCGCTCACCTACGAGTCAGCCGTCCGCTTGCCAAGATAATTAAAACGCTCGCGCAGAAGTCTAATTTTGCAGAGCAGCTCAAACATGCCTATTTCGACTGGATTTGCGTCGTAATAACGCTTAAGCAAAATCCTCCTGCCCCTATAGAGCGTTCGAAGTCTATCGGCCTTTTTCTTGTACGTTTTTGCCACGCTCGTTGAATGAATATGCTGGTACGAACAACTAGGTAAATATAACGTATGGTAGCCAATTCTGTTGATTTTCTTAGCTAATATCATTTCCTCGGAAAACAGGAACACATCCTCATCGTAGTAGCCCGCATTGCCGAGAACCTCGGCATCAGCAAGGAGCATTGCACCAGCAACGCAGTCCACTTTAACGGTACTACGTTTCCCTGAATCGCCAATGCGAACATATGGACTTTTCTTCAGGCAGGGAGACAGCACCAACGAGCGCTTGCGCGGAGGATTCCATGCAGAAAATTCTACTGGTTTTTCACCCATTAAAAGCTGTTCGCAAGACACAACAGCGCACAGCTTGTCCTCGCAAATCTCAACGAGCAACGACCGAAGACAGTCTTCAGAAAAACGAACATCGGGATTCGCTATCAAAATACGCGTGCAACCATGCTCCTCAGACAGCAACCGCATCCCGAAATTATTGCCGCCGTCATAACCCAAATTCCCCGAGGACTGAACGCATAAAACTTTATCGTCGCGGAGTTGCTCTATAAGTTCCATGGAGCCATCAGTCGAGCAATTGTCAACCACCATTATGCAATTCAGCGTTTCGTAATCTCGAATAGAGCTGATCAGTTCTTTGACATTATCCGCATCGTTGTAGTTCAATATTACGCAACCAACAACAGGTTCATCTCCAGCCTTGCACACTCAACCCACCTCCTTCATGTCCAAACCCGAATCCTGCATTCCATTAAGAAACACACCTGCCAGAAACCAAAGTATTGGATCAACCAGAAAAGTACTTGAGAAAAATAGGTGGCAAAACATAAACAGAAAGAGTAAAACCAGCAGCGGGTAATAAGCTTCATCTTTGATGCGCTTTATCGTCGCAACAATCGGCGCACCAAAAAACAGAGCAATAAAGGAAGTTCCCAGCAAGCCAAAGGACAAAAGCAAATCCAGCAACAAATTGTGGCAATAGACATCTAAGTATGAGTAATATCCACCTGGCCCGTAACCCAACAACGGCTTGTTTTCTATCAAGAGAAAGGCCTGGCTATACAGTTCCGACCTATTGTCTCGAAGAGACAATAGTCTTTGAACGCCCGCCAGTTGAGAAGAAGAAGTCCAGTCCACAAAAGCAGAAACTCCAAAAACCGCCATGATAGCAATTAGGAGAAAAGCGAAAAACCGGAAAACACTGCCTTTCCCTTTAGACAATCTAAGTGTTCCCCAGATCACATAAATAGCCAAAAGAACAACACCGCCGCGTCCGCCAGAGACAAGAACGCAAGCCGCTTGGACAAGAAGCAGAACATCTTGTATAACCCTGAAGAATTTCGTATGGACAAAATCCGGCAAATCATTCTTTTTGTCAGACAGAAGAATAACATTTATTCCAAAAGAAAAAGCGGCTATATAAGATACCATCTGGTATGAAACGTCAGCGAAAGCGCGGGTCGTCCATCCACTAGACGCGTTCAAAAGCTGATACAACGCAACCGCCAACGTGAACAGGGGCATCAGCACGTAAAGGACCTTGAGTATTTTGTCGAGCCCGACCGCACCATGGTTATCAACACAGATGCCAACCAAGAAAGCCGGCAACGCAAACACAACAAACAAACTGAGGAGATCATAGATGTCCTCATAGGCCCCTTTGCCCACATATAGATACAAGGTAAGCGCCAACATCGCAGTTAGCCCAATTAGAGCAAAATGAGAAATCTTCTTCCTGCCTGCAGTTAATTGATAAACAAAAAACAAGCACCCGAAAACAGCCAAAAAAGCCATCAAATACGTGTATATGCGGCTATTCTCCGAGCCGACATAATCAAACCCAAAAATGATGCAAACAGAAGAAAAGAGATAGCGACCAACTACCAGGGCGCACAACAAAGTGGCCACAACCCATCTTAAAGCCCGATTCTTGTTGGCAACTCGCGGAGTCCCTGCATAGTAACTCGCCGCCATTAGCGCACCACCGCATCAATTATGCGCCGATAATCTTCCTGGGGCTTCTCGGATAGAATCTCCTCGCGCTTAATCCTGCAATTATTTTTGATTTTTGCAACCAACCCTGCGTCATCCCTGAGAGAGACCAAGGCGTCTTTTAGCTTTTCCGCAGAATCATACGGAACGGACAATCCCACACCCCAAGTGCTGACCAAATCAGCCAGAAAGGTTCCCTGGGCCACGACAATGGGCAACTCGCAAATAATAGCTTCATATAGCTTGTTCGGAAGAGCGATCTTTACGTTTTCGTTCGATGCGTCATATACGGCATATATACAATCAAGCTTCGAGTATATGCCCGCAATTTCGCTATCGTAATCGTACGGTCCGGTGAGTTCGACCCAGGTTTTATCCTTGCTATACTCAACAAGGCTATCGTATTCGAAGCGCTTTCCACTACCAGAAAAGACCGCCACGGTGTCAGCCATAGATTCCGTGGCATCCACCAGCATTCTCAATTGCTTTTGGTACCTTACGCTGCCAACAAACCCAACCCTAAAACCTTCATGCGGGATTAGCCGGAAACCATCAAACGTAGACATGTCTGGAAAGTTATGCCACAGCACAACTTTGTCTTCTGGGATATATTTCTTGTATCTGTCCTCGTAAAAACGGTCAGACGTGACAACCAAAGCATCAACTCGCTTGAGAAACAGCGCCTCCAGAGAGCTAAAAACCGCTTTTCTGCATCGGCCAAAAAAAGTTTTCTGAGGAAGCAAGATCTCGCGAACGTCTGAAACCTGATAGACAAGCGCCACTTTGTTTTTTCGGGCATATGACCACGCAAAATACAGGCAGTCAAACCCTTCAACCTGTATGCAATCGGGGTCCTCCTCAGCAAGAGCATTAAGATAATATTTCTTAAGCCCGAGTGAGACACGCAGCCTCTTGAGCATGTTGCCAGATTCTGGAATGTCGGCAGTTATCTTATGAACTTTAAGCCGCAAGTCCTCCGGTATGACCGTCCCAAAAGACTGGGTCCGCTCCACATAAACAAGCGCAATATCGCTTATTTCGCCAATTCCTCTAAGTTGCCTTATGTTTCGGGGGCGCACTACGTGCGTTTGCAAAAAAACAGTTTTCATACAACCATCCTACAAACCATCAAGTTCAGTCCTGAGCAGACGCTTTCTGCAGTTTATTGTTGAATTCATTTCCGCCAAATTAACCATGCTAGAAGCATATAAGCTATATAAATCATAATCGTCGCCGACGAAACAACAAGGCATCTTCAAATCCGCTAACGTTCCCTCATTTTTATTACCCCAGCTTTTGTCGAAATAGCCCACAACGGGAGTTCCGACCGAAGATGCTAAAATTATCGAATGGAGTCTCATTCCAATAAGGCATTTTGCCTGACGGTACAATTCGCGTAGCTTTAGGGGGTCATACTCTTCAACAACTTCTATGGTCTCGTCGCCAATCGCTGCATAAACTTCTTCAGTAAAATCGATGTCTTTCTTCGTCTGAACAACAAATGCAACTTTCTCTCCAGCATCCCTAAGAGCCACCACGAGATCCCTTATTTTTTTCTCAATTTCGATAACTTTGTCATCATCCAGGAGTCCGATATCTCCGATCTGGTGCCTACGGAAGGTGAAACACACACGATCCTTCGTCGAACTGGCAACATTAATGGCTTTTTGATTTTCGCCATCCTCTATAAAGTACGCCATGTCTATAGCCAATTTTACATTTGGCAAATTAAGGTTATTTGCCTTCCTGAAACTGACGGATTCGCGGAAAAACGTGAGACTCGCCCCAGCAAGAGCATCTTCTATATAGCGTTTTCCACTTGCGCTAATGGTAGAAGTAGACTGAGGGAGCAGAACATAAGGCACATCGAGCTTCTTTGCCTCCTGAGCAAAATACAAAAAAGGCTTTAGCCTGATGCTATCTGTGAGGCTTGCACACCGAAGAAGGTTACCGCCGTTTACGTAAACGCAATCAACGTTCTCAACAATTTTCCTTTTCCACGGTAAAACGCTATGCCAAAATAACGAAATTAGCCCTTTAGCATAGCTGGAAAGCGTGGAAAACTTACTATGGCGATCCAACGTAAAAGGACCAGGCATCAAACGGACCGCGTGCCCGTAGCGTGTCTCCAAAAGGCTTTTCGCCTGGGCAAACTCTTCATCTTTCTCGTTATAGCGAGACACGGCATACACCTGATTGTATCTGCTGGTAAGAAAGTCGAGCGCACCGTAGCAAATTGCGAAATCGCCCGCGTTTTGCGTTCCGTAAAGATACGCCAAAAGGCAGCTGCCGGTTCTGCTAGGATTCAATTCGGCCATCGAAAGTCTCCTTTGCCTCTCCCCCGAAAACCAAAACCCAAGTCTCCAACTGACCGGTGCTGCAACTTTTTGTCAAACATCTAGCAGAATTCTTTTCGCCGAAAGAGGGGGCATAGTCGGAAATAGACACAGCATCAGCAGGAACAGAACTGCAACTCGAAGAATACCTAAAGGAACTTTGGAGCCGCATGCAATCCTTTGAGGCATCGCGAACGAGCAAACCCTCGGCCGAAAGTTCAATGGTTCGTTTTATCGTAAGCCCTGAATAATGACGTACGACGCCCTCCAAAATAGTTTTTTGACCTTCGTCGTGTTTCGTGCAACAGCACACAGAGCAGCGTGCGGTCCTAAAAGGCGCCCAACATTCATGCTGCTCGTACCCATCCCACGTTACAGTATTGTGAGCCAAGCTTCTCTTATATTCGAGACGCGAAGCGTCTTGATATGCAAACGTTCCAGAATTCACAACCCACGGAACGCCGTCAACAAAACACTCAAAGCTCAAGGCATCGCAATGCACATGCCCCATAGCATACTCAGGACCAGGACGCCCGGCGTCAAAGATGAGCTTGACTAACCCTGCATCGGTTTTCTTCTCCGCCAAATAATAACCAGCATCGGGGAAATTAGATTTATATCGAGGCGTCACATCAAAATTATTTCTTGCGCAAGCAAGCAAAGCATCGCGGCTTTTAGCTACGTTATCGCCCGAATCGTTAAAAAGTGGCGTTCTGTCCGTATTGCGCTCAATAGAATACAGACAGTCACACATATCGTGAATGCGAAAAATCGAAGCTGCCTCGCCAGATTGAGTACGATAGCCAACGGTCGCAGCAAGCCTCAAACAGTCCTCTAAAATGATTTTATGGTACATCGGACTAAGCTCGAAATGCATACCATCGGGCAAAATCTGCTCTTTCACCTGCTCAAGAAGCAACGAATAGGAAAGAGCGTATGTTTCGTCATCATGGAAGTAACAGGCCAATAAAACCAGTGCCTTCAAGTCCTCAAAATAGTGATTTGCCAACAAATCCTTTTCCAAACGCATGGCCAAATGTACATATTGCTCAGCAAGCGACTGGTTCAATTTAGCAACAAAATGCTCACAGTCAGCAAAAGAACCGCGAAGCTCACCATAAAAAGCCAGCCAATTAACAACACGCATGGCAATAGTGTATGGATCCCAGCCGACACCGCCCCCACTTCGAGGGTTGCTTTCAATCCATGCCTCTATAATTTCGACACCCTTATCC
Organism: Coriobacteriia bacterium; assembly: GCA_030523425.1. GTDB lineage: Bacteria > Actinomycetota > Coriobacteriia > Coriobacteriales > Eggerthellaceae > JAUNIP01. The sequence goes on along the minus strand of JAUNIP010000042.1, from coordinate 11,500 downwards.
AAGAACCTAGGGTCACTGGAGTCTATATAGGATTTCGCAAGCGGCAACAAATATTCGCAGTAGTGTAAGTTATAGCGCCATAAAGGAGTAGACAGCTCTTCGTGCCAGCTTCTGCGCCAGTCGATAAATTCAGTGTGATGAAGCAGATCAACTTTGTCGCAAAGTAAATTTTCACAATCAAACCTGTCCAAAAAGATTGGGTCAAAATCTAACTCTGGAAGGACAGGGATGGCGGCTATGTCCGCCTTCGAAGCATCAGGGCTGGGGGCATATCCAGGCTTCAGGCGTGTTTTGCCACCAACTTTTCGCCATATGCGATAGAACACCTGAGAAGGCTTCAGGTGCTTTACCGTGTTGATGTACAGACCTATTTTTGCCAGTTTGCCCAACCGCTAACCTTTCAAAGCATCTGCGATACGTTCGCTGGCATGGCCATCTCCATACGGGTTGCTGGCCTTGGACATGGCATCGTAGGCATCCTGAGACTCCAGCAGTTCGGTAAAGGCGTTGTAGATTATTTCTTCACTTGTACCCACCAGTCGCAACGTACCCGCCGCCACTCCCTCGGGGCGCTCAGTGGTATCGCGCATGACAAGTACCGGCTTGCCCAGACCTGGGGCTTCCTCTTGAATGCCACCGCTGTCGGTTAGCACCAGATGGCAACGGGCCAGGAAGTTATGGAAGTCCAAGACCTCCAACGGTTCGATGATTCGCAGCCTGTCGCAGCCATCAAGCTCGGCGTGCGCAGCCTTGCGAACCTGCGGGTTCATGTGAATGGGATAGATTGCTTTCACATCTGGGTGTTCTTCCATTACGCGCCGGATAGCGCGGAACATGCTGTGCATAGGTGCGCCCAAGTTCTCGCGCCGATGGGCAGTTACTAGAATCAGCCGGCTACCCGCCGCCCATTCAAGCGCTTCGTGGGTGTAGTCTTCTTGCACCGTGGTCTTGAGCGCATCGATGCCAGTATTACCGGTCACATAAATGCCCTCCGCAGGTTTCTGCTCATTCAGCAAATTCTGCTTGGACTGCTCGGTGGGTGCAAAGTGGTACTTGGTGATGATATCCACAGCCTGGCGGTTGAACTCCTCTGGCCATGGGCTGTAAAGGTTGCGAGTGCGCAGCCCCGCTTCAACGTGACCAACGGGAATCTGCAGGTAGAAGCAAGCAAGCGCCGCAGCGAAGGAGGTGGACGTGTCACCGTGCACCAGAACCACGTCGGGAGTTTCCTTCTCAAGCACGCCCTTGATTTTCAGCAACACGTCGCAGGTAATGTCAAAAAGGGTCTGCCCCGCCTTCATGATGTTCAAGTCATAGTCGGGTTTCACGTTGAATACGCGAAGAACCTGGTCAAGCATCTCGCGATGTTGGCCTGTGACACAAACCACTGTCTCGAAATAATCTTGCCGAGATTTCAGTTCATTGACCAGAGGACACATTTTGATGCCCTCGGGCCTTGTCCCGAACACCAGCATGATCTTCTTTTTTGGCATTCCCTCGTCCTTTTGCCGCTAACTACAGTTTGTAAATTTTATCGCCAGTACCGCAAATATTGCGTGTGTCCAGCAAAATGCGGTCGCCCAAGATTGCGGGATCGTCCTTCACCTGGGAATGGCCCACCATTACGATGACCATTTCCAAGCCCTCCAGGAACCCTTCCATTGAATGAACCTGGTTGGGAACAATGTCGCTCTCAACCCAGGGATCGTAGACCTTGCACACACCGGCGCACAGGTGGCGCTCCATAGACTCCAGCATCTGCAGCGTGGGGCTTTCGCGCACGTCATCGACGTTCTCTTTGTAGGTCAAACCATAAATTCCCACCTTGGAAGAATCGGTAATACCATTCTCTTGCATGATTTCAAAAGCGCGGTTCAGCACAAATTCCGGCATGGAGTCGTTGGTCTCACGGGCATTGCGAATCAAGCGCGCTAAGCCCGGGTAGTCTCCCACCAGGAACCAGGGGTCCACGCTTATGCAGTGACCCCCAACGCCGGGGCCCGGGGACAGGATATTCACCCGGGGGTGCTTGTTGGCAATGCGAATGATCTCGTGCACATCCATGTTGTCGCTGCGACAAATCTTCGCCAGCTCGTTGGCGAAAGCGATGTTGATGTCGCGGAAGGTGTTCTCCACCACCTTGGTCATCTCGGCAGTGCGGATGTCGGTTACGGCTATGTCGCCCTGGCAGAAGCTGGCATAGAGCTTCTTAACCTTCTCACCAATGACGGGATCGTCTGCACCGATGGTGCGGTTGTTGTGCAGCAACTCGTATACCATGTTGCCTGGGATGATGCGCTCCGGGGCATGAACCAGGTTGATGTCCTGGCCAATAACGAAGCCGCGCTTCTCCACCACGGGGCGCACGAACTTGTCAATGGTGCCAGGGCTCACCGTAGACTCAATAACCACCGTGGCACCCTTGGGGGCAACGTCCATAACCGTCTTCACAGCGGCATTCACGTAGCAAGGATCAATCTTCTTGGAATCTTTGTCATAGGGCGTAGGAACGCTAACGATATACATGTCGCAGGACTGGTATTCGGTTGTGAACTTGATGCCTGCGGCAAGCGCCTCCTCGAACAGTTCGTCAAGGCCATCCTCCTTAAAGGTGGTCTTGCCAGCGTTCAAAGTGGCAACCAAATCTTTGTTGTAATCGGTGCCCACAACTTCCACTCCATGGGTTGCAAACATCAAAGCCGTGGGTAGACCGATGTAACCAAGTCCGATAACGTTAATCATTTCAAACCCTTTCTACCAATGCATTCTTTAAGAATAGTCAGCATTTTCTAAACTTTACGCTTCCGGGATGTCTCTCAGTTGTCGCATGCTTTACATTACTTGACATGGCATTATTTCGTCACCGCCTTAGAGAGCATCTCTTCAAAACATGTTGCCGCGAACTGGCGAGAATATTTCTCTTTCGCTAAACCGGCAGCTGCTTTTCTTTGCTCTTCGGAGTACGGCCTATCAATCAGGCTATCTAGAGCACGCTTGAGCCCTTCGATGTCCTCTGGTGCAGCAGAGGCACCCAGTCCCATTTCATTAAGAAGGTCAACCGAATCTCCGGCTGCAGCCAAAAGCACAGGGCAGCCGCATCCTATGGCTTCGAATATCTTGGTGGGAATGCTGTCCTTTAAGTTCGAGCTAACAAGCGGAGCAAAAGAGACGCTTGAGTAGCTCAGGACGGTAAAAGCCCCTTGGGCATCCAGCGTTCCGCAAAATTCCAGATTAGAAAGGTTTTCCTCTTTCGCACGGGCCTCTAGCTGGTTCTTTTCGGCGCCTTTTCCAAACACGAGAAACCGAACATCAGGGCGATGCTTTGCAAGTTCGAAAATAGTTCCCAAACCCTGAGCTAGGCCAATATTTCCGACGTAGGAACAAATGGGGCCTTCATCAAGACGGAACTGGCGGACAACCTCTTGGTCCGTCGCCTGTTCAACAAAAGATACGTCCAGTCCGTTTGGGACAAGAACAACCTTCGATTTGTCGCCCTTTATACGGCCCTTCAGCTTTTCGACCTTGCCAGGTGAAACCGTAGTTACCAACGTCGCCTTCTTGTAGGCCTTATTAGCCATCCAGGTGAAAATACGACCATAAAGACTCCCTGGCGCGAAAGAGTCCATCTCGTAAGCGACATCAGGCCAGATGTCGCGAACGTCGAAGACGAGTTTTGCATTTGCATTTTTTGCAACCTTGATTGCGCCCAGCGAGATAAACAACGGTGGGGAGGTTGCAATCACCACATCGAACTGCCCAAGAGGCTTAGCTCCCGAAACCGAACTGTTTGAAATGCTGAAGTTATTTTTGAATCGGTTTAGAGCCGTTTTTTCACCCATTGGCTCCACTGGAAAAAAATGCACATATTCAGGCTGTTCGTAACCCGCGAATGATGCATCAAGACTCGTGTTGCTAGCCAGAACGTGGACATCATGTCCACGTTCAATCAGCATTTCAGCAAAGACCTTCATTCGCACGGCGCAGGCCGCACGACTAGGGAAATAATTATCGGCAAGAACGAGGATCCTCATATAGTCTTACCTGGCGCCCTTATGGGTAAACAGCACGCTGAACGTCTTCCAAATAATTCCCCAGTCCATGCTGACGCTGCAATTTTTGATGTAATCCAGGTCGTATATGACTTTCTCCTCCGGAAGAAGATCATAGCCGCCATGGACCTGGGCATGACCAGTAATACCCGGCCTTACCATCATGCGCTGGCTGAAGCCATGAATGTATTTCTCAAACTCATCGTAGAACACCTTGCGCTCAGGACGCGGACCTATCAGGGACAAGTCGCCTTTCACGACGGCCACGAATTGCGGCAGTTCGTCAAGTCGTGTCCGGCGCAGCTTCTTACCCAAAGGCGTAACGCGCGGGTCGTCGCCTTCGGCCCATTGGGCACCATGCGCCTCGGCATCAATGTACATGCTACGAAACTTCACGATGGTGATGGGCTTGCCGTTTAGCCCAAGGCGTTCCTGCCTGTAGAACACCGGACCCGGGGAGTCCTTCTTGATTTTGATGGCAATGATGCCCATGGGAATGGCGCAAAGAACCAACGCGATGCTACAGCTTACGATGTCGAAGGCACGCTTGATGAAGCGATACCCATACTTTTTGGGCAAAGAATCAAAGTCGATTTGTTCTAGCTCGATTACCTTGGAGGTGTCTACCAGGCGCTCAACGGTAGCCTGCACGCCAGAATCAGGGTTGTCATTATAGTTGGGCTTTCGTTCGCCTTCCTTGAAATGAGACTTTTCGACAAAGTCCGCATGTTCTTGGCTAGGATGAATCTTTTCGGGTTCGTTGGCGCCCTGGTCGAAAGCGGGGGTGAATTCTGGCAATTACGCCACCGCCTTCAGGGCACTTTCAGCCCCAAAAACCCGTTTTGCAAAAAATTCCCCGCTGGCGGGCGTTGCTGCGCTACAATCAACAGCAGCGATTCGCGGCATCCGCAGGCCACCAGCCTGCGAGCTGTTGACCTGCGGATACACCGCTTTTTTTGCTCGCATTTCATTGGCGGGAAGCGCGAACACACCGGGCTTTTCCGCATGGAAAACCTGGCGTGTTTTTAATATGCACGAAGGGATCTGCCGCCTGAACAGGGGGATCACGCTGCCGTGGCTGCCCAGCACGTTGCCGAAGCGCACCGCGGTGAACACGGTTTGGCTGTTCGCGGCGAAGTACTGCACTATCATCTCGTCCATGCGCTTGGTGGCGCCCATCACGTTGGTGGGGTTCACGGCCTTGTCGGTGGAAATCTGCACGAAGTGGGTGCATTGGTGCTGGTGCGCCAGGCGCACCACGTTCAGGGTGCCGAACACGTTGTTCTCTATGGCCTCCCGCGCGCAGCGCTCCATCAGCGGCACGTGCTTGTGGGCGGCCGCGTGGAACACCACTTCGGGCTTGTAGTGCTGGAACACCTTGCCTATGGCGGGCAGGTGGGTGATCGACCCTATGAACACCTTCAGGTCCGTGCCCTGCTCGGCGGCGGGCTTGGCTATTTCGTGGTACAGCTCGTAGGTGGTGTTCTCGTAGATGTCGAACAGTATTATCTGCGCGGGCCTGGCGGGCAGCAGCTGGCGCACCAGCTCGCTTCCTATGGATCCGCCGCCGCCGGTTACCAGCACGCGCTTGCCGGCAACGTAGCCCATCTGGCCCAGGTCAAGCTCAACCTCCTCGCGCGCCAGCAGGTCGGATATGTCCACTTCCCGCAGGGGGATCTTGGAGTCCATGTCATGCGGCATGTCGCGCAGAAGCGGCAAGGTCAGGGTGCGCACGCCGGCCTGCACGCACAGGTCGTATATGCGGTCGCGCTGGTCCTTGGTGGCGGAAGGCGTGGCCACCACCAGCTGGTCTATGCGCCAGGCCTTCGCCAGTTGGGGGATGTCGTCGCAGGTGCCCAGCACCTTCACGCCGTGCACGTGGCTGCCCACCTTCGCCGGCGTGTCGTCCACCAGGCCTATGGGGGCGCCCACCATGTCCCGGTCGCCTTCCAGCATGCGCTTCACGGTCAGGGCGCCGGTTTCGCCCGCGCCTATGATGAGCGTGCGGGGCAGGCCGGAGTCCTCGGTCACGCCGAACACGCGCCATCCCTTCGCGCCGCTGTACACGCGGATGGCGAAGCGGCTGGCGCCCACCACCACCACTATGATGGCCCACGCTATGGGGTACACCCTCCACGGGAAGCGCGCGCCGAAGATGAGGGCGGCCAGCACGTCGCCGATGAGGGCGCCCACGGTGACGGCGGCCACCACGCGCACCAGTTCGTTGGTGCTGGCGTATTCCCACAGGCTGGTGTACAGGCGGAAGGCGGCGTAGGTGGCAATGTTGATGGCGGCCAGCAGGGCTATGTAGGCGTAGATGCCGTTGGTTGCCAGCACCTGGTATTCCACCCGCAGGCCCCACGCGCCCACTATGTAGGCCATGAAGGTGGCCACTACGTCCAGGATTGCCAGGGGCAGCGCGCGGATGAGGGTGCGGGCCCCGGAGGATCCGGTGCCCATGTTAGGCCTTCGCCTTCGCGGGCGCGGGCGCCCCAGCTTCCGGGCGCTTCCGGTAATGCACATTATCGGAAGTTGCGGCCCGGCGGGCCGTGCGGTGTTGCGGCGTTATGCAGCGTGCGGACGTTTTCATTCGCGTAAAAATCATTCAACCCCCCCCCCCGCAAATCTGCGGGGCGGGACCCTTTCCTTGGTGCTGTCTTCTCATACTGCGAAAGCACAATTATGCCACACATTTCCCCTAGTCAGGTGCGACATTTTCTGCTTTCAGGCGCAGTTTACTGGACATACTCTAACCTTGGTTGCGCAACGCCCTGTAAGGGGGGTATTTTTAGTTTGTAAATTGTAGGATTTTGGGGGTGTGCGGCAGGTGGGGGCGGCGGACGGCGTGGGCCTGCGTGTGGCGGGGCGCGGGTCGGAATGATATTGTTGGGGCTTCGCGCGCCTGTATCTTGTTATTGCATTACGTAATGCAATATGGTATGCTGTTGCCGTTGGAGCTGGATTGGGGGGCTTGTGGCTAAGCAGTCTACTTTGAATATTCGCCTGGATCAGGGGCTTAAGAAGCGCGGCAACGAAGTGTTGGAGCGTGAAGGGATTTCTGTTTCTGAGGCGGTTCGGCGGCTGTATGCGTACATGGAACGGGAGCAAAAGGTTCCGCCGGAGCTTGTGGAGCAGCAGGCTGAAGACGCGTTTGCGCGCCGGCGAATGCTGATGAAATCCATGGTGGGCGTTTTGCCGGCCGATGCTTCCTTGGCGCAGGCACGCCAGGCCCGCTTGGCCGCCCACGGCCTGTAGGAGCCCCATGAAAGTGCTGTTCGACACCAATGTGGTCATAGACATTTGGAAGAAGGATCCCCACTACTTCAAGGACTCCTTCGCCGCGTACGACATTTGCATGCTGCGGAAGTGGGAAACCTGCCTGTCCGTCACGTCCATCCCGGACATCGAATATCTTTTCGCCGCGCGGGGGCTTATGAGCGAAGCCGCCGCGCACGCGGCCATAGGCAACGTGCTGCAGATGTTTTCCGTCATAGACGCCGCCGAATGCGACTGCGTGCTGGCGCATGACTCCAGGGCGCTGGATGACATGGAAGACGGCATCATTGCCTATGCGGCGCTGCGCAACAAGGTGGACGCCATTGTTACCCGGGATAAGGGCTTTGCGCACTCCCCCGTCCCCGCGCTGACGCCCGCCCAGTTCGTAAAGTCCTACTGCCCCGCCAACGTGAACTACAGCGAAGTGGAGTTGTAGGGACGGCCTGCCGCTTCGCGGCCGGGGACGGGTCGGAATGACATTGTTGGGTGTCTATCTGCGGGTGGGCGCCAGTTGGGTGATCTTGCGCTTGGCTTCTTCGTATGACCGCACGGCGCACGACGTTGGCAGTTTGATGGTTTCCCGGCAGCCGCCTACGTCGTAGGTTATTACGGGGGTGCCGCAGGCTTCGGCTTCCAGGTTCACTGTGGGGTAGTTGTCTTCTTGCGTGGGGTTGAACAGCACGTCGCAGCCGGCGTAGATGCGGGCCAAATCTTCGGGCGTAGCGGTGCGCGGCAGCAGGATGAGTTTCGCGCAGGTGGCTTGGCGCGCGGCGGCGCCCAGGCGTTTGATCTGCTTGTTGGTAAGGCCCACCACCACCACGGAAAAGCGTTCGTCCAGTTCGTTCGCCAGTCTTAGGAAGTCATCCAGGCCCTTGCGTTCGGTCCACCCGTCCGACACCCCAAGGACGGCAAACGATTCCCCAATGCCGTGGTCTTCCTTGAACCGGCTTTCCTGCGGCCTGAAAATGCTGGTGTTGATGCTGTTGGGCACCACCGTCACGTCGTAGTCTTTCAGGAAGCTTTCCTTCAGCAGGCCCGCAAGCCACTGGCTGGGCGCCTGGAAGCTTAAGCGTTCCGGGGGCAGCATGGTGAACAGCCGCCGTTTGGCCTGGTAGTTCCACGCAACGTTCGGCCTGAACCAGCACTTCGGATATTCCTTTTCCTGCGGGCATTTCGCGCCGTCCGCGCAGCACCCCTGCTTCCATTGGCTGCACTTCGCCTGCGTGAAATAGATGCAGTGGCCGGTGAACGCCCAGCAGTCGTGCAGCGTCCATATCACTTTGCAGCGGTGCGTGGCCAGCCACTGAAACAGCAGGTTTATGTTCACGCTGTAGCGCAGCAGCACGTGCAGATGCACCACGTCGGGGTCTATTTTTTCCAGCTGCTTAATCAGCCTTTTGGTGGGGCCGGTGGAATGGAAGCCCGCTTTCCCGTCGATATGCGTTTGGAAGGCGTCCACGTACACGGCGAAGGGGCCGGCGAATTTTTGCATGTGCACGTCTTGCTTGTGCGCGCCGCGCGCCCAGAAGACGTAGGAGTCGTGGCCTTGTGCGCGCAGCTGGTCATGCTTTTTGAAGATGATCGAGGGGGCCCATCCGTTTGAGAACGCGTTGATTTGGACGTACTTCACCGCAGCGCGCTCCTACTTGCGGTCCTGCCGGGGGCGGCGGCCGTGCGCGGGGCGGGCTGCGGGCCGGGGGGGTCGGCCTGCTGCGACTGCAGCGACTGCTGAGCCTGCTGCGATTGCTGCCACAGGTGGCGCACCAAGATGGCGCACAGCAGCGCGAAGAAGACTATCAGGAAGGTGGCCAAGGGGTAGAACAGCCTGTTGTGGGTTACGTCGGCCGCAGCGGTGGCCTGCTGCAGGTTGGTTTGCAGGGTGTCTAGCATGCTGCAGGCTTCGGTGTTGGCCTGGTTCAACGCCGCATTGGCAGCTTCCACGCAAGCGGCGGAGTCTTGCCCAGTGGCGGTTATGGTAACGGTGGCGCTTGCGGTGTTTACGCTGGTGGTTAGGGCTATGCCGTCGTAGTGCGTGGCGGCTGCGGCGTTGTCGGCCACACCCTTCACGGTTTGCACGTTTTCCGTGACCACCAAGGAAGCTTTTGCCTGGTAGGTGTTGGGGATAAGCAGCATGGCCGCAACAAAGGCCACCACCGCGCACACCAACGGCACAGCAATGACCAGCGCCAACTTCGGGCGTATAAGATGCCAAAACTCAAGTACAGTCATGCAGCGCTCCCCAGGGCGGTTTTTCGTGCTGGGGGTATTTTATCGCAAGGGCGGCGCGGGAGAGTACGTAGCCGCAGGCGGCAGGGACACGCGTTTTGACGGGCAATGCGTTCCTCGAGCCATGCGCAACAACACAGATGGCCGCAAAAAGGCGGGCTGTGAACGAATCGTGCGAGGCTCAAAAAGCAAAATGCTAGTCGTGAACGAATTGGCGTTTGGGGAGCGGGGGCCCGGTCGTAAAAAGCGGGCTGTGAACGAACAAACGCCCCGAAAACGCCCTTGGAAGGGCAAGGCGCTAGCCCGATTCGTTCATAACTAGCATTTTGCTTTTCCGTGTGCAGCCAATTCATTCACAAGCAGGGTTTTTACGACCCGGACCCCAACGGCGGAAGCCATGCCCGCGCGCTTGTTCGTTCACAGCCCGCCATTTTACGGAGTGGTACGCTGCGGACGGCAGCCGCCTATCGCCGCCGCAAGGCTTGCAGGTGGGGGTTGTTGGTGGCTTTGCACCAGGTCAGGGCCAGCAGCAGGAACACTGCCACGCCCACCAAAATCTCCAGCACCAGGCCTTGCACGCTGAAGCCCCACGCGGCGTTGAACGCGCCAGCGCACAAGCGCACTACCAGCAGCATCACGGCGCCGCACACCGCAAACGGCAGGGCGTTTTTGGCATACGTGCCCAGCGGCAGTTCCTCCCGCGTCATGAGCACTTGCGCCACCAGCACGGCAACTTCCGCACACACGGTGGCCACGGCGGCGCCCAGTGCAGCAAACAGCGGGATCAGCACCAGGTTCAGCCCCACGTTTACCACCGCGCCCACGCACACCGAAAGCGTGAACAGGCCGTCGCGCTGCGTGGGCAGCAGGTATTGCCGCCCCAGCACGTTGGTGGTGGAAATCACTGGGATGACCAGGGCAATCACCACCATCAGCAGCCAACAGTCGGCGAATTCTTCCCCCAAAAACACGCACGCGAACTCCGGCGCTATGGCCATGATGCCGAACATCAGCGCAAACGCCAAGGCCAACATGGCCCACACACTCCGCTCCAGCAGGTCAAGTGCCGCATCCCGGTTGCCCTCCTTCAGCTGGGCCGTCATGCGCGGCAGCATGACCGTGCCCATGGCGGTTATCACGGCCATGGGCATCTTGGACAGCTTTTCGGAATACTCGTAGAAGCCGGTCTGCACCATGTTGGTCATGGCGCCCAGCATCACCTTGTCCAGCGTCACGTACAGGCTGATGGCCACCACCGGCACAAACAGACGCAGGCTGCCCTTGAAGTGCCGCCACACCTGCGCGCCAACCAACGGCGCGCGCCCCACGTAGCGTTTCACGAACGGCCACAGCAGCATCTGGTTGGCAAGGTAGCTGCCGGCAATGGCCGCGCAGTAAATCCACAGGTCTTCCGGCCCGCGCACGAACACGAAGATGCACACCACGCTGGCCAGCTTAGTGACTATGCTGCGCACCGTGGGAATACGGAATTCCTCCACGCCGAACAGCAGCCACGAAACATCCAGCAGCGCCGAAAGCACCCACATGCCCCACACCAAGCACACCACAAACCCGCCCTGGGGGAACACCAGCATGTACGCAATATACACCACCAGCACCAACCCGCTGGTGGCAGCCTGCGCCGCGTAGGCGTTCCAAAACACGCCCGACCTCCGCGCGCGGTCTTCCCCGCAAGCGGCAATTTCGCGCACGCCGTAGGTGGACATGCCCAACACGGCAAACAGCACGAAGTAGTTGGTGATGGAAAACGTGAACGAATACACGCCCACCTGCGAAGCGCCCAACACGCGCGAAAGGTAGGGCGTGGTCACCAAGGGCGTAAGAATCAGCAACAGCTGCCAAGCCGCCTGATACAGAAAGTTTTTCTTCAACGAGCGTGCCATAAGGCGAACGCGTTAGCCTTACAGCACGCCGCCGTTGATGGCGTT
>JAUNIP010000041.1 GCA_030523425.1 Coriobacteriia bacterium | reverse complement strand
GCACCAAGCACGCGGTGTCAAAACTGCCGGAAAGACCGGCGGTGAACGAAAGGTACACCGTGGGAACGCCCGTCTGCACAGCCCATTCGAAGGCAGCCTGGAAGTACGGAACGGAAATCTGCGCCGTGGAAGGCTGTTCGCCGCGGCGCATCAGGTCGTAGAATTCCTTGGGCGTGGTGGTGCTGAACAAATCGTCGTAGTGCGTGCCGTCACTTAGGATATACGGGAACTGCAGCAGCCGAATGCCTTCGCCGATAACCATGTCCATAGGCAAATCGCAACATGAATCAACTATCAAATTGCACTGGGGTTTCATAAGCATCTCTCCTTATTCATCATAGCCGCGAAGCTTGGCATACAGGTCATGACGGCGTTTCCACAAAGCCTTTTCCAAGCCCACGGGGTAGGTGTGGGGGTTGTGCAGGCGCTTCTGGGATTCGTCTAGCTGCGCTAAGCCTTCGCGGGTGCGCTGCTGTGCCACCATGGCGTTGCGCTGTTCGGGCTTCAGCACCACTTCGCCGGCGCGTGCCAGCGGCTTCAACAGCGTTTCGAAGCCACAACCAGAAAGATCTTTGCGGCGCAGGTCGTCGAAGGGGTCCACGATGACATCCTTCGACGGAGGCTTCACATTGGTGTCGAAAATCATGTCGCCGGCAAGTTGGCCGTCGCTGTCAACATAGCGGCGCACATCAAGCACGCCGGGGATGGTCAGCTTCACCGACGTGCCGGAAATCTTTAAGTGGTCCACCCACTGCCCGCCAGGCTTCTTCGTGGCGGAAAGCTTGTACACCCCGCCAAGTGTGGGCTGGTCGAAGCACGTGGCCAACTTGGTGCCCACGCCCCACGACCCCACCTGCGCGCCCTGGTCGCGAATGGACTTGATGGTGAATTCGTCTAAGTCATTGGAAAGCACCACGCCGCAATCGGTCAGACCAGCTTCGTCCAACATAGCGCGCGCCCGCTTGGCATACCACGCCAAGTCGCCGGAATCTATGCGGATGCCCATCAGGCGCTGGCCGCGCTGACGCATTTCAAGGCCCACCGTTATGGCATTGCGAATGCCCTGTTCGATGTTGTAGGTGTCAACCAAAAGCACGCAGTTGGTAGGAAACGATTCCGCATAGGCCCGAAACGCCGTCAGCTCGTCTGGAAACGACATGACCCACGAATGGGCGTGCGTGCCGCTGACGGGAATGTCAAACAGCTTGCCTGCCAAAATGTTGCTGGTGGAAGCGCAGCCGCCCACCACGGCCGCACGGCTGGCCCACGCACCGCCGGCAGCTCCCTGCGCGCGGCGCAAACCGAATTCGGCCACCGGGGCGCCCGCCACCAACGAAATGCGCGCGGCCTTCGTGGCCACCAACGTTTCAAAGCTCACGCAGTTCAGAAGCGGTGTTTCAATTAGCTGGCACTGCCAAATGGGGCCCACCACACGCACCAAGGGCTCGTGTGGGAACACCGTGGTGCCTTCCCACACCGCGTCTATGTCCACGCGCAAAGGCTCTGACTGCAAAAATTTCAGAAACTCCTGCTTGAACAGCGCACCGCCGCCCGGGGCGGGAATGCTGGACAGGTAGTCAAGGTCGTCGTCGGAAAAGCCGTAGCCTTCCACCAGTTCAGCCAACTGAGCCATGCCACAGGCAACGGCATAACCACCCTTGAAGGGATAGTCGCGGAAATACATGTAGAAGCACGCCTGCGTGTCCAATTGGCCTTGCTCCCAATAGCCTTGGGCCATGGTCATTTGGTACAGGTCGGTCAGCAGCGGCTGGTTAAGCTTCATCGGTTGCCCCCTTCTGCTGCCCGCCCTGCTTGCTGCGGGAGCGCCTGCGGCGACGGCCGCCAGAAGAAGATTTCCCTTCGCCACCTGCAGATTCCTGCTGCTGGCCTTGCGCCCCTGCACGCAGTCCGGAAGACTTCTGGCCAGGGCGCGGCGAAGCGGGGCGATCCTTGGGGGCCTGCTGTTCGTTTTTCTGCTTGCCCTGTTGAGCGCTCTTGCTTGCGGCCGCGCCTTCGCCGTGCTGCTTGCCGCTTCCGCCCCGCCTTCTGCGGCGCGACGTGCCTTGCTTTTTGGGCTCGGCGGCCTCCTTCTTCGCGGGCTGTTTTTCGGCTTCGGCGCCTTGCACCTGCTCAGCGCTGCCGTCGGCCCCTAAGGTGGTGGAACGGCGCCTGCGCTGCCGATGCGTGGCTTCCACCTGCACCTGGTCGCTTGCAGCCCCTCCGCCGCCTCCACGACGGCGGCGCTTACGCGAAGACTCCGACTTCTTAGACGCGCCTACCGGCGTCGACCCGGTGGCATTCTTCACATTGGCGTTATTGCGCCGTACGGCCTTTGCTTCGCCTAACTTGTCAGTGCCGGTGAGTTGGCTGGTCAAGAACGAGCTGATAAGCTCTTCGTTCATGACAGGTGCCGTGACGGCATCCCATGCGGACTGCCCCACGCTGTTCGGACGCGCATCGCCTTCGGGAGCGTCCATGTCCGCTAAGGGCACCTTCACCGTCTTGTTGTCTTCGCCTACGCGCAAAACCACAATCTCGCGCGGCACATCAAGGCTGGCCACCTTCGCAGGGCCCTCCGGCGTGGAAATGGTGGCGTTCACCTTAGGCGCGCGCTGCTTGAAGTCCTTGTAGGCGTCGTATTCGTAGCGCAGACAGCACATCAAGCGCACGCACACGCCGGAAATTTTCTGAGGGTTCAGCGAAAGGTCCTGCTCTTTGGCCATGCGAATGGAAACGGGATTGAATTCCCCGCCCATGCGGCAGCAGCACAGCGGCTGCCCGCAGTGGCCATACCCGCCCACCATGCGCGCTTCTTCGCGCACGCCAATCTGGCGCATGTCAACCCGCACATGGAAGCGCGAAGCAAGGATGCGCACCAGTTCGCGGAAGTCCACGCGGTCTTCGGCTTCAAAGTAAAACACCGCTTTGTCGCCTTCCAGCAGGTATTCCACCGAAATGGGCCGCATGTCTGCGTTGGTGTCGGCCGCTATGGTGCGAAAGATGGGCAGCGCTTCAGCGCCTAGGCGCTCCATTTCCTTGCCCTGGGCTATGTCTTCCTCAGTGGCAATGCGCTTGACGGGTTTCAGGGAGCTATTCAATTTCCGCATGTCGTCTTCGGTGGCTTCGAACACCTCGCCTGCCATGGTGCCTAATTCCAGGCCGCGCGCCGTCAGCACCACCACGGCATCGTGCGCAGAAAGCTCCAAGTCGCGGGCGTCAAACCACAGCGTCTTAGGATTCAAATTCAAATTAACCGGTGCAATCCGGGTCATACAAAACCTCTCTCATATCCAACAACAGCACGTCAATGCATGTTTGCGGAGAAACATTATACGCCAGTGCGCGTTCGCTTTCCTGCACCAAGCCATAAGCCCGCACACAACGGGCTTCGTTGGTGTGCGCGGCGGCATCTTGCAGCGAAAGTTGAGCATCGGTGTTAGTCACCAGGGCGGGCTGTTCGGCGCACAGCATGGTCACATCGCGCAGCCAACTGCGCACCACCGCGGTGACCACGCCTAGCAGTTCGGCGCCCTTCGCCGTAAGCAGGCGCTTGTTGCGCGCCTCAATCTGCTTGCGCGCGGCATTGCCCAAGAAGTCGGCGTTTTGCTCCAGCTCCAGTTCCTGGTCGGCCTTTATGCCATCTAGCGGCGCCTTCGCGTCTAAGATCAGGCGCTCGGAAAAGCCCAGAATATCCCAGTCGTCGGCTTTGCGCAGCTGCGCCAGCACGTCAAGGATGCGCCGGCGAAACGCCATCATTTCGTTGGAGGCCGCAAAGCTTGCCGCGCGCTGCACCGAACCGTCGCACGCCGCCAACGCCGCTTGGGCGCGTTCGGGGGCCACCGTGGCGTTTTGGCACACCAAGCCCACCGCTTCGGATTCCGGAATATGCCGGAAGGGCACCACCTGGCAGCGCGAAAGGATGGTGGGCAGCACCGAGTCGCGCGTGCGCGCCAGCAAGATGATGGTCACGTTGGCAGGCGGTTCCTCCAGCGTTTTCAGAAACGCGTTCGCAGAAGCCGCTCCCAATAAGTCCGCCCTGTTCAGAATGTAAATCTTCTGGTTAGCTTGGATGGGTGCCAGCGCAACATCGGCCACTATTTCGCGAATTTGCGAAACCAGGTACCCCGCGGCGCCTTCGGGGGCGTATACCCGCACGTCAGGATGCTTTTCGCGCAGTGTCTTTCTGCACACCGGGCAGACATCGCAGCCGCCCTGGGGGCACATGAGCGCCGCCGCCACCGCCAGCGCGGCCTGTTGCTTGCCGCTGCCCGCCGGGCCGCAGAACAGATATGACTGCCCCACCTTGCCGGCCGCTACCGCCGTGCGGAAAAATTCGCGCACTTTCGGTTGGCCCCACACCCTGTCGAACACGTCCGCCAAGCTATTGGACCTTCTTCACGTCAAGCGAAGCGAACAGGCGCTGCGGACATTCTTCTTCAGACGCCATCCACGGGAACAGGTCTGCCAATTGGTCGAACACGCGGCGAGAAGTGACCGATTTTGCCTGGTCAGACACCACCAAGCGTACACGTTGGGGGTCTTGTTCCTGAATTTTTAAAAACCCTTCGTTCACCCGCGCATGGAAGTCTTCGCCGGCCAGCTCAAGGCGGTCGGCACCTACCCGGTGCGTGGCGCGCTCAAGCCCTTCTTCGGTCGATCCGCCCGTGCACATCAGGATGGTACGGTCGGGATGCACACCCTTGCAGGCGAAATGGTTGCACTGGCGCACGAATTCGCGGTCAAGGCCGCGCCCGTAGGCCTGATAGGCAATGGTGGAGTCGTAGAAGCGGTCGCACAGCACCACTGCGCCGCGCTGCAGCGCCGGACGGATGACCTCGTGCACTATCTGGGCGCGGGCCGCTTCATACACCAACAGCTCGCATTCGTCGGTCATCTGGTCGTTTTTCACATCAAGCACCACGCTGCGCAGGGTTTCGCCTATTTCGGTGCCGCCCGGTTCGCGCAGGCGCACCACTTCGTAGCCGCGTTCTTCCAGCACGCGCGCCAAAAATCCTATATGGGTGGATTTGCCCGCGCCTTCGCCGCCTTCAAAGGTGATGAAGACGCCTGGGGCGTTCGGCGTTTTGGCCGATTCTATCTGCTGGGAAAGAGAAGGCGCAGGCACCGGGTCTACGAAGGTGTGTTCGTGCTTGGACATGGCGCTCCTATTCAGCCGCCTGCGCGCGGTTGTACCAGCAATCCTTCACCGCTTGGGCCACGCATGTTGCAACGCGCGGGTCGAAGGGGTCGGGCATGACGAAGTCTTCGCACAGCTCTTCTTCCGACACCAGGCCGGCAAGCGCCACCGCGGCGGCCAGCTTCATGTCTTCGGTGATGCGCTCTGCCCGTGCCTCCAATGCGCCGCGGAAGATGCCCGGGAACGCAATGACGTTGTTCACTTGGTTGGGGAAGTCCGAACGCCCGGTGCCCACCACGCGCGCACCGGCGGCTTTCGCCTGGTCAGGGAATATTTCGGGGACAGGATTTGCCATGGCGAACACAATGGCGTCGTCTGCCATGCTGGAAACCATTTCGGGCGAAACGCACCCCGGCGCGGAAACGCCAATCAGAATGTCTGCCCCCACCAGGGCATCGGATAGCAGGCCCACCTTGTCTTCCAGGTTGGTCCACTGCAGCATTTCCTTCTGCGCGGGGTTGATGTCTTTATAGTGCGAGCTTAGGATGCCAAAGCGGTCGCACATGGTCACGTTCGCGAAGCCGTAGTTCAAAAGCAGCTTGGCAATGGCAGTGCCAGCAGAACCGGCGCCATTGACCACCACGCGGCACGTTTCCTTGTTCTTGCCGGTCAGGCGCAAGGCGTTGATGATGCCAGACAGCACCACGATGGCGGTGCCGTGCTGGTCGTCGTGGAACACAGGGATGTCCAAGGCGTCGTTTAAGCGTGCCTCTATTTCGAAGCAGCGCGGCGCAGAAATGTCCTCCAAGTTAATGCCGCCGAACGCCGGGGCAATCTGGATGCAGGCCTTGATGATCTCTTCGGTGTCTTGCGTGTCCAAGCAGATGGGAAAGGCGTTCACGTCGCCGAACGTCTTGAACAGCGCCGCCTTGCCTTCCATGACCGGCATAGCGCCCAAAGCGCCGATGTTTCCCAGCCCCAACACCGCGCTGCCGTCACTGACCACGGCAACCGTGTTCGACTTGATGGTGTACTGGTAGGCCTTTTCGGGGTCTTTCGCAATTTCCTTGCAGGGCTCGGCCACACCCGGCGTGTAAGCCAAGGCCAGGTCTTCGCGGGTTTTGATGCCTATCTTGGGAACGGTATCAATCTTGCCGTTCCACTGTTCGTGCAGCGTCAAAGCCTGCTGTTGAATATCCATAAGGGCTCCTTTTCAGAAGGGCATGTTTAACCTTTACAGTATAGCGAAGCTGCGGCGATTACGCACTACCCGGCAGTGCGCGTTTGAGGGCTTTCGGACTATTCACCTTGCTCCACGGCGCGGTACAAGTCGGCACCTTGGGTGTCAACCGCCACAAACGCCGGAAGGGCAACCAGCTGAAGGCGGCGCAAGGCTTCGGTGCCCAAGTCTTCCCAGGCCACCAGCTGCTCTTCAACCACGCATTTCGCCAACAGCGCGGCAATGCCGCCTACAGCGGCGAAGTACACGCAGCCGTTGCGCTTGCAGGCTTCAATCACCGCCGCGCTGCGCTTGCCCTTGCCTATGCAGGCGGCCAGCCCCGCGTCCATCAGCGCCGGCGTGGCGAAATCCATGCGACTGGAAGTGGTAGGCCCTACCGACCCCAGAGGACGCCCCGCCGCGGCGGGCGTAGGGCCTGCATAGAAAATGGTTTGCCCTTCCAGCCCGAACGGCAGCTGCCCGGTTTCCTTCAACGCTTCCAGCAGGCGCACATGCCCGGCGTCGCGGCTGGTGAAGCACGGGCCGCTCAACAGCACTTCTTGGCCTATGCGCAGGCCAGCCATGTCTTCTTTGGAAAGCGGCAGCGTCAAGCGCACCGGCTGCTCAGAAGAATGTTCGCTCATGGTTGTACGCCCCTTACGCCAGCAAATCCACAGAAACCGAACGCATGGCACAGCAGCCCATGTTCACGGCCACCGGCAGTGCGGCAATGTGGCAGGGCGCAGTTTCCAGATGCACCGCCAACGCGGTAGTGGCGCCGCCCAAAGCCGCTGGCCCAATGCCCAATGCGTTCACAGCTTCCAACAATTCCTGCTCATAGGCAGCCGCAGCGTGGTCAGGCGAAGGCGCGCCCACAGGGCGCAGCAAGGCATGCTTGGCCAACGACGCCACCTTGTCGAACGTGGCACCCACGCCCACGCCCACCACCAAAGGCGGGCACGCGTTGGCGGCCTTTTCTCGCACGCAGTCCAACACCACCTGCTTCACGCCTTCCCAGCCGGCGCCGGGGGCCAACATGGCCACACGGCTGGCATTGTCGCTGCCGCCGCCTTTCAGCATCACGTGCAGCACAGCGCCGCTGCCGGGCACGAAGGCAATTTCGGCGAACGCGGGCGTGTTCGTGCCCGTATTCGTGCGGTCCAAAAGCGCGTCGCGCAACACGCTCATGCGCAGCTTGCCGTCCGCAAAAGCGCACGCCACTGCATCGTCCACGCCGACCAGGATGTCCCCCGGCACGGTAAGTTCCTGCCCCACTTCCAGGCGCACCCAGCACGTGCCGGTGTCTTGGCACACCGGCACGCCGTCGGCCGCGCCAATGCGCGCGTTTTCTATCAGCTGGTTCAGCACCGTGCAGGCCCGCGGCTGGGTTTCGTGCTGCAGCGCCTGGTGAAAGCCCTCAAGCACATCGGGCCGCGGGGAAATGGCACAGGCGCGCACGGCGTCATACACCTGTTGCGCCACGTATTCTTTGGTTAACCGTTGTTGCATACGCTTCCTTGCCGTGCGCACAGCCGCTGGTTCATGCGGGCCGCGCGCGGATTTTTGCACTCCGGCGGCCGCTGGCGGCGCGGGGGCCTTCGCCGCCAGCGGCCGGGGCGGATTTACTTTTTCGTCTTGTGTGCGGACTTGCGGCCCCGCGCGGGCTTTTTGTCCTTTTCCTTCGTGGGGCAATCGAAGTTGGGGCACAGCTTCCACGGCCCCCGATTGGTGGTGATGATCACCAGCGGAGCGCCGCATTCGCACAACTCTTCAGTGGCGGTGATGGCGCCGTTCGGCGGCAGCGGATACCCCGTGCCGCATTCGTCGTAGTTTTCGCAGCGGACAGATCGCTTCAGCGTGCGCGGGTTCTTGCGCGCCACCAACGTGCAGTCCTTGCCGGCAGCGGCACAGGTGGGGCACTTCCCCACCACCACGTCGGGTTCGGCATTGCTGGAACACGCAGGGTCTATGCACAGGGTGCGCGGCTTGCTGCGAAACGCCGTCACCTTCACCTGGGCCATGCCGCACACCGGGCACGGATCTTCGGTGGCTTCAACCTTGCCCTGCGGCAGCGGATACGTTACGTCGCAGTCCGGCCAGCCGGCGCATCCTATGAACATGCTTTTAGTCTTCGAAGAGGTGCGAATCTGCAGGTCGTTGCCGCATTTGGGGCACTTGCCCACATACGCGTCGGCCGCCACGGCGTCGCTTAACGCATCGGCCACTTCGCCGGCATGCGGAAGCAGCATGTCAAGCTGCTGGGCCAACAGCCCGCGCGATTCGTCCACCACCTGGGCGCGCGTTTGTTCCCCACTGGCAATCCGGTCCATGCCGGCTTCCAGTTCCGCCGTCATGTTCGGATGTGTGATGTGCGGGGCGAACTTGTCGAGCGCATCGCACACCGCCATACCCAGCTGGCTGGGCTCTATGGGGTCGTTTTGGATGTATTTCACCGTGTACAGGCGGTCGATGATGGAATGGCGCGTGGATTTCGTGCCCAGCCCCAGCTTCTCCATTTCCTGGATCAGCTTGCCTTGGCTGTAGCGCGCGGGCGGCTCGGTTTGCTTCTTGGTGCACTTCGCGCCGTTGAAGGCCACCGTTTGGCCGTCCTGGAGCGCCGGCAGCTGCTCGTCCTTCTTCAGGCCGTACGGATATATGGCGCGAAAGCCCGGAACCGCCAGCACATCGCCTTTAGCCACGAAGGTTTCAACGGCCGCTGCGGCAGGCCCAGCAACGCCTAAGCCCACCTTGGTGCCCTCCACCACGGCCGCTTCTGAAAGCGTGGCCAAAAAACGGCGCGCTATCAGGTTGTACAGCTTGTAGTCGGCTGCCTGCAGGTCGTCCGGGGTGGCCTTCGCCGTGGGGTAGATGGGCGGATGGTCGGTGGTTTCCTGCTTGCCGCGCGTGGCAGCAAGCTTGCCCTTGGCCAGCAGCTGCTTGCAATACGGCGCGTAGGCCGGGTTTCCGCTGATGGTACGCACCACTTCGCCCAAGTCAAGCGACGAAGGGTACACAGTGTTGTCCACGCGCGGATAGCTGATATAGCCGTTCATGTACAGGCTTTCGGCAATGCGCATGGTGCGCGCCGGCGAAATGCCTTCCGCGGCGGCCGCGGTCATCAGGCTGGTGGTGTTGAACGGCGCCGGCGGGGCCACCTTGCGGGACTTCTTTTCCACGGAAAGCACCTGCGCGGTGGTGGCACCGTTGATATTGGCCATCACGGCCTTAGCTTCGGCTTCCGTTTTGAAGCGCGCCGTGGCATGCGTGGCCTCGAAGGCGTCTTCGCCTTGGCCGAACTTCCCGCGAATCACCCAGTAATCTTCGGGCACGAAGGCCAGCCGTTCGCGTTCGCGGGCCACTATGAGCGCCAACGTGGGCGTCTGCACGCGGCCGGAACTGCGCACGTTGCCGTACCCGGCAAAACGCACCAACGTAAGGTAGCGGGTCAGCACCGCGCCCCATATAAGATCGATGTCCTGGCGCGTGGCGCCGGCGGAAGCCAGGTTGGTGTCCATTTCCACCAGGTTGTTAAACGCATGCGTGATTTCGGGCTTGGTGAAAGCGGAATAGCGGGCGCGAAACACCGGGGCGTGCTCATTCACCTGCTTACAGCACGAAAGCGCGTCGCTGCCGATCAGTTCGCCTTCGCGGTCGAAGTCGGTGGCGATGATGATAGTGTCGGCCTTTTTCGCCAGGTTCTTCAGCGACCGGATGATTTCCTTTTCCTTGGGAAGCTTTTCGATGGGCGCATACGCCAAGTACGGCAGCGCGTCCATACGCCACGACTTCAGCTCTATGCCATCGGCGGTATAGGGCTTGCGCTTGGTTTTGTACGGTGGCTTGGGCAGGCTTGCCGGGATGTCGGCCGGCACCGCTTCGCCGTCTGCCGTCACGCCGCGCCAACCGCCGCGCTTCTTGTATACCAGGTTGGGAACGAAATCGGGCTCTAGGATGTGCCCGCGCAAACCGATGGTCACCCATTCTTCGCCGTTTACCTGAAAGCGGTAGATGGGGGTTGAATACACTTTGTCGGATTGGGGTTTTCCTGCCCCTAAAAGCGATGCAATCTTTTGGGCAGCGTCATTTTTTTCGGTCACCACTAACTTCATGGCATACCTCCTTTTCCCGTCCAAACAAGTGCCGGACGTCTCATTCACACGATCCCCTTTGTTTATTTACGTGTGTGGGGCATATATCTGCTTCGGGGCGCCTCTTCTTTCGCCCCGCAGCGATGCCGTGTAATATACCCTATTTCCGCCCACCCGCAAGAAAATTTTTATCAAACAGCGCACGTTCATTCCTTCACCCACGGATGCATACCCAACTAATTACCGTTTTGAAACCCACACGCAACGAATTGGGGGCATGATGGGCGCATAGTCAGGTAAACTTGGCTGCAGGTTAAAAACCGATAAGCAAACAGGAGGTCAGATGGATAAGCTGGTTCCGCACACCCCCCGCATCAATCAGGAGCTTGCCCGCTACGGCGTGAAATTCGGCATCTACAAAAACAACGAATTCTACGAGCGCTTATTCCCCTTCGACGCCGTGCCGCGCATCATCCCTCACGCTGATTGGGAAATCCTGGAAAAGGGCCTGGCACAGCGCGTGGATGCCTTGAACGCGTTTCTTGGCGACATCTACGGCGAACGCAACATCGTGAAAGATGGCGTGATTCCCGAAGATTTCATCTTCAGCTGTTCGGGGTATTTGCCCGAATGCGACGGCATCAAGCCGCCGAAGGGCATCTACAGCCACATCAGCGGCATCGACTTGGTGCTAGGCCGCGACGGCGTGTGGTACGTGCTCGAAGACAACCTGCGCATTCCCTCCGGTGCCAGCTACCCGCTTATCGCACGCAATATCACGCGCCGCTGCAGCCCCACCACGTTCCGTGAGACGAACCTGATGGACAACCGCGCGTACGGCGAAATACTCAACCGCGTGTTCAATCACGTGAACCGCGGCGGTATCAACGTCATCTTCACGCCTGGGCGCTACAACGCCGCCTACTTCGAGCACAGTTTCTTGGCTGAACGGACCGGCGCCGTGTTGGCGGAAGCCGGCGATCTGTACGTGGAAAACGAGCGCCTGTATTATCGCAGCTACAGCGGCGACGAACAGGTGGGCGCCATCTATCGCCGCATCAGCGACGAATACTTAGATCCCACGTGCTTCTTGCCGGAAAGCGTCATTGGCATCCCCAACCTGATGTGCGCCTACCGCGCAGGCAACGTGGCCATCATCAACGCGCCGGGCAATGGCATAGGAGATGACAAGGGCATTTACTACTTCGTGCCGAAGATGGTGGAATATTACCTGCATGAAACGCCCATCCTGAAGAACGCGCCCACGTATTTGCCCTTCTACGAAGAAGACCTGAAATACACCTTGGATCACCTGGACACGTTGGTCATCAAAGACACCGCGGAAGCCGGCGGTTACGGCGTGGTGTTCGGAGACAGCCTTGATGAGGCGGGCCTGGCGGACATGGCCGCCAAGATAAAGGCCGAACCACGCCGCTGGATCACCCAGGAAGTCATAGACTTCGAAGAGCTTGACACCTGGATCGACGGCGAATTGGTGCCCCGCAAGGCCGACTTGCGCGCCTTCGTGCTTTCCGGAGCCCGCACCGAAGTGTGGCCTTCCGGCCTTACCCGCTACGCCCGTGAAGCGGGCAATTCCATTGTCAATTCGTCCCAAGGAGGAGGCTTCAAGGACACATGGGTACTTTCACGCTAAGCAAGACCAACCGCCTGTATTGGCTGGGCCGCTATGTGGAGCGCGCCTATTTGGCCATCGAATTGATGGAGGGTGCCTACGACACCAGCATCGACGGCGAACCCTTTGATTTCGCTGATTACTGCGAAAGGCTGAACATCCCTGCCGACTACGAAGGGGCCGACGATTTTCTGACGAAGTACACCTTCAGCCCGAAAGACCCCAACTCCGCCGCCACGGCTCTGTCCCGCGCCTTCGACAACGCCATCGTGCTGCGCGAAACCTTGGGGTCTATGACGCTTTCGTATATGCAGATGGCCATGAACGTCATGGGCAACGCCGGCATCAGCATGGCGCCCATGTTGGATTTGCAGGATATCCGCGATTCGCTGATGGCATTCAAGGGCTGCGTGGATGATTATATTTCCGACGAGAACAGCCGCCAAATCATCAAGCTGGGATCTACGGTGGAGCGTATTGACATGTGCCTGCGCCTGGAATACAAGCTTGAGGAGCTGCCCTTCCAATTTGAGCGCCTGTCCAATCGCATCCGCAGCTCCAATATGCGCCGCGACGGCAAATATCTGCGTTTGTTGCTAGATTTGACGCCAAGCCCCAATCCGGCAGAAAACAAGGATATCCTTCTGGAATGCATCGAAAACCTGTTCCCCGATGCCTAAGTGCGCGCCCCCTGGAAAAAGGAGTAACGCCCGGTGAAGAAACTATCATTTACCTACAAAACCACGGTTGAGTTTGCCGAACCCGTAGAGCAGCACGACTTCGTTTTGCGTTGTTTGCCCCGCACCTGCGACTTCCAGGTGGTGCGCGCGCGGCTGAACCTGGAGCCTTCTGTGAACTTCGACGTGCAGCGCGACAGCTTCGGCAACGACATTGCCGTGGGCAGCATCATCCCCGAGCACAGCATGTTTTCGTATCAGATTTCCGGCACAGCCACGGTAGACCGATCGCTGCGGCGCCCTGTTGAGGCGCACCCGCTGTTTCGCTACCCCACCCCGCGCACAGCCATGACGCCCGCCATGAAGGAATTTTTGGCTGACGCCGCTGCGGCCGGCATGCGTTCCATGGTGATGGATGGCCTGGGAGCTGCCGGCAGCACGCTGTTCACCTGCAAAAACCTTATGCATCAGGTGTACGACCTGATGGAATACAAGCCTGGCAGCACCACGGTGGAAACCACGGCCCAGCAAGCCTTCGAACAGCGCTGCGGCGTGTGCCAAGACTACGCGCAGCTGCTGATTGCGCTTTTGCGTGCCTGCAACATTCCCGCGCGCTATGCCAGCGGGATCACGCTAGGCGAAGGGGTGTCGCATGCCTGGGTGGAAGCCCACGTTGACGGCACGTGGCTGGGATTCGACCCCACACACAACATCATGGTCGACGACAGGTACCTGACCATTGCCATCGGCCGCGACTGGGCGGACTGCCCGGTGGAACGCGGCACCATGCAAGGTTTTACCGAACAAACGCAAACGGTGTTTATGCAGGTTGAGGAAGCAGAATAAAACGAAACTGCCGCAGAAGCGCCAAGCGAAGCCGCCCCGCGCGGCTTCGCGCATAACGGGAGGAAAACGTGAAGCAAGAAGTTTGCAGCGCGCAGTTGTATGTTGACGAAACGCTGCGCATCTGGAAAAACCACCTGGAGCCGCTTGGCAGGGTGAAACCCGGCATGAAGCGCATAAGCGTGGTCACCGGCATCCATGGCGACGAACTGGAAGGGCAGCTGGTGGCCTTCGAGCTTGCGCGCCGCATTCAGGAAAGCCCCGAAAAGCTGACGGGCGTGGTGGACATCTACCCCGCCATCAACCCACTTGGCATCAGCACCATCCAGCGCAGCGTGCCGCAGTTCGACTTGGACATGAACCGCATATTCCCCGGCAACGATGAAGGCGACTTGGTGGAATACATTTCCCAGCAGGTAGTAGAAGACATTGCCGGGTCCGACCTGGCCTTCGACATCCACGCCAGCAACATCTTCCTGACCGAGGTTCCCCAGATTCGCATCAACGAGATTACCGCGGCGCGCCTGGTGCCCTTCGCTGTGCGCGCGAACATGGATTTCATATGGGTGCATGCTTCGGCCACGGTGCTGCAAAACACGCTGGCCTACAGCTTAAACGACATTGGCACGCCGTGCTTGGTGGTAGAAATGGGCGTAGGCATGCGCATCACCCGCGAATATGGGCATCAATTGGTGGATGGCATCTTCAACCTGATGTGCGATTTGGGCATATGGTCCGGCGAAGCGCCTGCCAACATCCGCAAGCCCATCGTTTCCACCGATGGCAAGGTTTCGTTCGTGAACGCAGACGCAGCCGGTGTCTTTTTGCCGCGCGCCAGCCACGACAACTTCGTGGGCGCAGGCGAAGAGCTTGGCGTGATTGCCGATGCCACAACCGGGCAGGTAAACCAAGTGGTAACCAGCCCCACCGACGGCCTTCTGTTCACCCTGCGCGAATTCCCCGTGGTACAACCCGGTTCGCTGATTGCACGCATACTAGGCGTTACGCCCGAACAACGCGAAAACGGCAACCTGGAAGAAGTGCGCGCGAAGGCCCGCGAATTCTTGGCCAGCCGCGGCCTGCAAGAGGAGTAAGGCATGAAAGAAGTTTGCATCTACACCACCAACATGCCCTATCGCGACAATTCCGACATCAAGGGCTACGTGTTCGGCGAAGGCAAGAAAAGCCTGTGCATTGTGGGATCAACCCGCGGCAACGAAGTGCAGCAGACCTACATTGCGTCCCAGATGGTCCATCGCCTGAAAAAGCTTGAGGAGCGCGGGCTTATAAACCCCGGGCACCAGATTATGGTCATCCCCACCATCAACAAGACGTCCCTCAACGTTGGCAAGCGCTTTTGGCCGCTTGATAACACCGACATCAACCGCATGTTTCCCGGCTACGACAAAGGCGAAACCACCCAGCGCATCGCCGCCGGCGTGTTCGAAGCCGTGCAGGGATACGAATTCGGCATCCAGTTCACCAGCTTCTACCGTCAAGGCGACTTCACGCCGCACGTGCGCTTCATGGACGTGGTAGGTGGCGACGGCGAGCACGCGTCCGAATTCGGCCTGGCTTACGTGGTCACCTACAAGCCCGAACCCTTCGATACCACCACGCTGAACTACAACTGGCGCTTGTGGGACACCGACGCCTATTCGGTGTACACCAGCAGCACCGACCACATAGAAGAAGAGTCTGCCAACATTGCCCAGCGCGCGTGCCTGCGCTTCATGAACGCCCGCGGCATGATTGATTACCCCTGCCACCAAGGCTTCATTCCCACCAAGCTCAACGAAGCCGAACTTACGCAGTTGTTTTCCATCCAAGGCGGCATCTTCCGCCGCCTGGCGCGCCCAGGCGATATAGCTTCAAGCGGGCAGGTGCTAGCCGAAATAGTGTCCCCTATGACCGGCGAAGTGGTGGAGCAGATTACCACGCCCGAAGGCGGCGTAGTGTTTTTCACCTGCAGCAAGCCCCTGGTGAACGAACACACCCTGGTATTCACCATGGTCCCCCGCGAACTAGCCCGGCGATAGCTATTCCGCCGTGCAGCAGCCTTCTTGGGAGTTTATGCCGGCGGCTTGTTCGCGCTGCAGCACCAGCTTCATGGCTTCTATAGCGCATTCTATTTGGCCGTCGTCGGGTTCGTTGGTGGTTAAGTATTGCATTTGCATGCCGGGCCACAGTATGACTTTCACCAGCGCGTTGTCGGGGTGGCTGCCCGCCCATTTCACGGTGATTTCGTAGGACACGCCGGCAATCACAGGCAAAAACACAATGCGCACCACAATGACCAACACCAGCTTCGGCAGACCGTCCGGCACGCCTAAGGCGTCAATCAGCAGGTTCACCGGAATGATGGTGTACACCAAAATAGCGATGATGAGCACCATGATCAGAAAGGCCGTGCCGCAGCGCACGTGCAGGCGCGGAAATCTGCGGGCGTTTTCAGGGGTCATGGGCAGGCCGTGCTCATAGCAGTGGATGGCCTTGTGTTCGGCGCCGTGGTAGCCAAACATACGCTTCATTTCCTTCATGCGGCCAATCAGCCACATGTACAGGATGAAAATGCCCACGCGCAGCACGCCGTCCAGGATGTTCCATGCAATGGGATTGGAATCGTATTCGCCCACCAGCAGGTTGGTGATAGCCGCGGGCGCAACCATGAACAGCACCAAGGCCAAGATAACACCCAGAATCATGCTGACGGTCATTTCCACCTTGCCGAAGCCGCCTTCATTTTCCTGGGGGCCTTCCTGCGCGGGGGCGACGGGCACATCCAGGCCGGAAACGTCGGGCTGGGTCACCACTTCCAACGTGCGCTGGGCGCCCAGGGCATCCACCATCTCTTCGGGATTGCCGAAGTCATCCTTCCAGCTGAAAGTCTTGGACGCGGACTGGTCGCCCGGCGCGGGTTCGACTGCGGAATCAGGCACTCCCGCAGGTTCGAGCGCTTGCGCGGCCGCAGTCTCCCCTGTCGGCGAAACGTCGCCTTCAGGGGCCTCGCCTTCGCCGCGCACCAGCGTGCAAGGCAGTTCCCCGTTTTGGATCTTCCACACGCGCTCATGAGCGTCATCCAACTGTTCGCCCTTTTCAAGCGCCTCTTCAGCTTCTTCCAAGTAGATGCTGTAGCTGTAATCTTCGTTGTTGAACGCGTGGTTGGCGGCCACCTCCAAGGCCTTGAAGCCCAGCCCAAGCGCTTCCACCATGGCCGTGCAGCCACGGATGAGCGGCTTGTGCAGCCAACCGTTTTTCTTCTTGCCGGAAGCCAGGTCATGCTCTTCCAGATAAATGTTGCCATCGGGCTGGCGCACCGCGCACGACCAATTCAGCTTGCCGCGCATCATGATGCCTTCCAGCAAGGCCTGGCCGCCTACGTGGGTTTTCAGCGTGCCGTCTTCGGAAAACGCACGCGAAAGGTCGCTTTTGGATTCGGGCATGTATTAGTCCCTTTTCACGGCCGGATACGGGTTTTTGCAGGTCATCTTGCCTTCGGGGCAGCCGCCGCGCACGCAGCCCGGACCGGCGTCCATGAAAATATACGGCGCCGTGGGCCGCGCCAGCTCCAACATACGCCACGCCAGTTCGCGGATTTCCCACTGCGCGCGGTTGCAGCAGCGCAGGGAAAAGAAGTGCAGCAGTTCGCGGATGTTCATGGTGACCACAATCTTGGTTTCGGCCGCATTCGGCAGCAAATAACGCGCGTCTTCGGCCGGCACGCCAGCGTCTAGCAGCTTTTTGTAGGCCGCCATGGCCGCTTCTATGGCAGTATCGAAGGTTTCTTCCAACTCTGGGTCGGCTGTAACCGTGGCGGGTTTCACCACGTCAAGCCCGTCGGCATACTTCACGTAGCGTTGGCTTTGCTGGTTGAAGCTGGCCAAGCGATGACGCACCAACTGGTGGGTAAGCGCGCGCGAAACGCCGTCTATGGCAAAGGTGTAGCTGGCATGCTCAAGCGTGGAAAGATGTCCCCCGCCAATGACCGTGCGCAGCACGCTGCGGATTTTGTCTTCGGAAAGGGTTTCCATGAGTTCAGAAGCCCCCACAGGCGCATAGCACAGACGCGCAGCTGTGGCCACGGCGCGTTCGGGTTCGGGGGTGTGGTACAAAAGTTCAACTTGCATAAGCGTTATGTGTTCCCTTCTGGCAAATCTGCGGCACCTAGGCACCCGCAGTATTTTATACTTTCAGAAGCATACCCCAACTTAACGAAGGAGCCGCGATAACATTGGCAGATGGCACGCCCTGCGCACCGTATACCCCCCTGCTTACCACCACCGACTGGAACGCCGAATGGATGGAGCTGCAAAAGGCCCGACGCGCGGCCGACGAAGCAGCGTACTGGAACAAGAAGTCGGCCACATTCGGGACCAAAGACGCACCCAGCAACTATGTGCTGGCCTTCTTGGACCAACTTGACCTGCAGCCGGGTGAAACCGTGTTTGACATGGGCTGCGGAAACGGCGCGCTTGCCATACCGTTGGCCGAAGCCGGCCACAAGGTGTTCGGCTATGATTTTTCTGAAGGCATGCTGCGCCATCTGGAAGATGCACGCCAAAGGAAAGGCCTGACCAACCTCATAGAAACCACGCTTATGAGCTGGGAAGACAACTGGGACCACTTCGGCATTACCGAAAACTGCGCCGATGTTGCCATAGCGTCGCGGTCCATCGCCACGTCCAACTTGAAAGATTCGCTATTGCGCCTGAACCGCGTGGCGCGGCGCAAAGTGTGCATTTCCCTGACCACCGGCGCGTCCCCGCGCGCCGATGAACGCGTGCTTGCAGCTCTGGGTCTGCAAAACCATATAGGGCGCGACTACCTGTACGCCTTCAACATTTTGGCCCAAGAAGACCTAAGGCCTTCAGTGAATTACATAAGCAATGCCAAAGAAGACGCGTTTGACACCTACGAAGAAGCGCGCGAATCGTTAGGCCGCATGGTGCGCGACGTCACCACCAATCTACCCGAGGACCAGCAGATTGCCGCCCTTCAACGCCTGGATGCATGGCTGCCCAGCGACTTAGAAAGCTTTCAGCAGGACGGCCGCACCCGCGTGCGCCTGAGCGAACCCCGCAAACTGACCTGGGCCTGCATAAGTTGGGATGCCCGCTAAAACAAAAAGCCCGCACACAAGGTGCGGGCTGATTAAGCATTCTGCGCCGATTAGGCAGCA
>JAUNIP010000040.1 GCA_030523425.1 Coriobacteriia bacterium | reverse complement strand
CCCCGCGGAGTGGAGGAATCTACCCCGAAGTGTGGATTGCTTTCGGTGGTCGGGAGCCCTAGGCATAAGGGTGACAGTTTGGGGGAGGAATTTTGGTGTTTGCTTGGCGTATTACTGTTTCTTCCAGAATATTGCCATGATAAGATAATAAGACTAAATAAAACTATAGCTGGTTAATTAAAACGCCTGATTACTTGGGAATTTGGAAGGCAACAGGATGACGGACAAAAACAAGCAACAGCCTGTTAAGCAGGTTTCGCAGCCTGCACAGAAAGGCACCATCAATCGCAACACTATTCTGATGATCGTTGCGGCTGTAGTGCTGGTGGCCTTGGTGGTGGGCGTCGTGCTGTTTGCTGCCTCTCAGAGCAAGGATCCTTCCGCAGGCGCTGCCGCGAAGGTGAACAACACCTACGTGGCGGAAGCGGACGTGGACGCTTGGATCACCCAGTATCGCGTGGCGAACAGCCTAACGGATGATGCCAGTTTCCTTGCGGCTTTGGATGCCGCCGGCATGTCGGTCGAAGATTTCCGCACCAGTGTTATCAACCAGCTGGCTGAAAACGCGCTCATATTGGAGCGTGCTGCTGAACTGGGCGTAAGCCCTACTGACCAGCAGATCCAGGAACAGATGGATGCCGCAAAAAGCGAATATGCCTTCAACGATGATTCTATTTGGGACTCCACTTTGGCTACGTACGGCTTGACGGTGGACGACTTGCAGCAGCAATACAAGGTTAACCTGGCCAAGTCCGCCGTGTGCGAAATAGACGTGCCTTGGCATGATTCCACCTTGGACGAAATCCTTACCTATATGCAAACCTATCTGCCGCAATCCACTCAGCTGCACGCCTATCGCATTCTGTTCAACGGCTCGGACAAAATTGAGCGGGCGCAGCAGTGCAAGGCGGAACTAGACGCCGCCAAGGAAGCAGGCACGTTGAACTTGGACACGTTCATTGAATTGGCGAAGAAGTATTCCGACGACCCCGACGTGCAGACCACGGGCGGTAGTTACGCCTGGAGCGGTGGCAGCATGAGCGACACCGCCAAGGAAGCCCTGCAGTACGTGGATGTGGGGGAATACACCGACATAGAAGGCATAGGGGACAACGGCGATCTTGCCATTTTGTACGTGGACCAAAAGTACACGTTCCCCACGCTTGAAGAACTGACGGCTGTCCCCACCGATATTCCGGCTGATTTGCTGCAGGAAGTGAAGGATTCCACCGACGCTTCTTGTTGGGAAACGGATTGCACTGCGTATGAGATGAATTTGGTGAAGGAAGCAGACATCACCATCTATCCCATGCCGGAGAACGCTTCATACAATGTGAGCGCGAAGTAGGTTTTGCCTTCGCTGTTTGAGGAAGAGAGGGTGCAGCGATGAGTGGCATAACGAAACGGATGCAGGCACTGGCGCTTGCCTGCGCATGTGCTTTGGCACTGCTGGCCAGCGCGGTTGTGGCAACCCCGGCCTACGCCGCCGCAGGTGACACCTTCGAAGCGGACAACATGACCTTCACGGTGATAGCCGACCCTTCTGCGGACAACAACATGGTGGGCACCGTGCGCGTGACGGACGGCACCCGGTATGCGAACGCCACGCTGACGCTAGACACCGTGGCCAACGGCGGGAACACCTACCGCGTGGCGGCCATAGGGGCCTCGGCCTTCGCGAAGAACACGGCACTGCAAGAGGTCACCGTCGTTTCGAACCTGGACGGCAACAACGTCGCCGTGGGCAACGAAGCCTTCCTGGGCTGCACCGGCCTGCGCGCCGTCCACCTGCCTTCCGTGGTGTGGGCCATAGGCACCGGCGCGTTCATGGGCTGCACGTCTCTGACCACGGTGGATTTTCCCGAGGACGCCACGCTGCTGTTCAAAAGCATCGGCAAGGGTGTGGCCGTGGGTATGAGCGCCTTTGCGGGCTGCACCAGCCTGGAAACCATCACTCTGCCGGCCATCCTGACCGCCTATCGCAAGGGCAACCTGTATCACGAAGCCAAGTGGTTCGACCCCGACACATCCTACTTGAACAAAGGCACCTTCCTGAGCGGCTACCAGGCCTACTGGCATGACGCAGGGGGCCCGGTGTACCAGTCCGGCTTCGGGCAGAACGCCTTCGCCGGCTGCACCGGCCTGAAGACCGTGGTGTTCCGCGCGGGCAACCCGGTGGGCATGTTCGCGTACTGGTACGGCTATTCCCTTGACGCCTGCGTGTTCGACGGCTGCTCCAGCCTGCAGGCGGTCATCTTCCAGGACAGCCAGCCCTTCTGGGGCGACCCGAACCGGTCGTTCATGAACGGCGCCGCCTACGAGGTGTGGGGCGACGCCTCCAACTACGGCAACGGCTTTTCGCTGTACTACGCCGTTGACTTCTATGCCACGCAGGCCGAAGCCGATGCGGACAACGCCGTCGGCGCGGACCGCCTGGCGCGCGTGCAGCTGAGGCGCGGCGCGCCCACCGGCGCGCTGGCATCCGGCGACGCCGGCGCGCTGGCTAACTACCTGTACGCCAAACCTTCCGATTACGCCCAGGCCACCCAGCACGCGGGCTTCGCCGACGGGCAGCTGCCCGACCCCCAGGTTGCCGCGGCAGCCCTGCTAGACGACTACGATGCGAATGCCACCTACGTGTGGAAACTTTCGAACACGCAGTCCAGGCGCGCGGAGCTGACCGATTCGTGCTACGCCTACCTGGAAAAGGCCGACGACCTGTCCACCGCGCGCGTTGACGGCACGGCCATGGAGCGGCTGTACGCCTTCTGCGACCGCTGCTGCGACGAATGGCGCGGGTCGGACAACCAGTTCCAGGACAGCCTGTTCGACGTGGCGCGCTACGGCGAGACCATGTACCCCATCGAGAGCTCCGACTGGGAAGGCGCCTGGGTGCAGCTGGGCGCCGACGTGGAAGGGAGCTTCCGCGGCCAGGTGCAGCTGTGCGCCGCCGACGGCACGCCCATAAGCTGGGACGACTGCGACGTGACCTTCCAGGCCGTGGAGGACGCCGCGTCCCTGACGCTGCGCGAAGTGCAGCTGGGCAGTTGCGAAGGCCCGCTGCTGATGACCGTCACGCCCAAGGAGGGCAGCGGCCTTACCGGCACGCTGCAGGAATGGGTGATGGTGAAGATACGCGCCGGCAACGTGATGGAGCGCTACACAGAAAGCTGTGCGGGCCGCTACGGCAGCTGGCACGAGGCCACGCTGCGCAGCGAGATGTCTGCCGGCACCACCAACGCCTACGCCGGCCCCTATGCCGTGCAGGTGGGGCAGAACGACCTGGCCTCCGCCCTGGTGGGCGCCGCCGTGGCCGGGCTGGTAGAAGCCCCCATCAGCGTGAGCGAATCCGAGTCCGACTCCTTCGGTTTCATAATGTCTAACGACTTCAACACATCCTCGGCCGCCATCAACAGCACCGGCGCGGACAGGGCGCGTACCTTCGGCGCCGCCAACAGCGCGGGGGAGCGCTACGCGCCCGAGGTGTACGCCGTGAACGTGTACAACCGGTTCGAGCACAATTCCTCCAGCACCAACCCGCGCGCCTTCTTCGGTTTGGACGACTTCGCATGGGGCAGCACCGCCGTGGTGGTGGACCAGGCCTGCCTGGAGGGCGTGTCCGCCGCGGCCGCGGCCTTCGCCTACGCGAACAAGGCCTTCATCTTCTTCACCACCGCGGGCGGCAACATAAGCGAAGACACCGCCGCGTGCCTGAAGGACTTCGAAAGCGTGGTGCTGGTGGGCACCGCCGAAACCTTCACTGACGAACGCGTGCAGGGGCTGAAGGTCACCCTGGGCGCCAGCGTTTCCGTGGACGACAGTTTGGTGTACGGCGCCGTGAACGCATCGGCGCTTTCCCGCGCCGTGGCCGACAGGTTGATGGCGGAAGGCGCCGGCAGCGCTTCGGTGGTCACCGTGTCCGACGCGGCCAA
Source organism: Coriobacteriia bacterium (assembly GCA_030523425.1). Lineage (GTDB taxonomy): Bacteria > Actinomycetota > Coriobacteriia > Coriobacteriales > Eggerthellaceae > JAUNIP01. The sequence continues at coordinate 15,157 of JAUNIP010000040.1, read as the reverse complement.
CCCCATGGACGCCCTGGGCGCCCTGAACCGGTCGGGGCACGACAAGGGCATCACGCTGGTGGTAACCGGCAGCGTGGACGCCAAGGAAACCGCCGACTACCTGCGCGGCCTGCGCGAGAGCATCAACCTGGTGCGCCTGTTCGGCCGCACAGCGACCGTGGCCGAAGACGGCACCACCACCCTGAACGTGCTGGCACAGACCGGCCTGGACGCCGCATGCAGGCAGCTGTGGGTGGGGGACGACTCTTGGAGCGTGAAGCCCCTAGCCGCCGGCGACGTGCTGGAGATCAACGGCGTGCTGTTCGCCTTGGGCGCCGGCGACGGCACCCAGGCTGCTCCCTTCCAGCTGACGTTGCAGGACCGCGTGTGGGGCAAGGCCGGCGTGGCCGCCGCCACGTACCTGCTGAACGCCACGTACTACGAACTGTCCACGGCGGTCGATTCGCTGGTGGTGCCGGATCCTCCCACGCCGGGGCCGGACGATCCCAGCAACACCAACAACACGAACACTAATACAAACACCAATACCAACACGAACACGACGCCCACCCAGGCGTCTGACAGCCACACGCGCTACATCGTGCTGGGTACCACCTCTTCGCCCACGGGCGGCAGCTCTTCCACCGGCGGTTCGGGCATAGGCACTGGAACCTCCAGTTCTGCGGGCACGGCTTCCGGCGGCAGTACGTCCACCAGCTCTGCGGCGGGCACGGCCAGCATGGGCGCTGCCAGCCTGAACCAGCTGAACCCCAATTACGTGGACAACGGCTGGAATGTTACGGCCATTGGCAACGTGAAGGAATACCTGGCGCAGCTTGAGGCTGGCGGCACGTCGGTGACCAGCGAATACCAAGGCACTGGGCGCGTGCCCCCTTACGTTATGGGCATGCTGTTGGCCTGCGTCCTGCTGGCTTTGGCGTCGGCTGGGCGCTACTTCTTGGCGCGCCGTAAAGACGACGAACACGCCGACGACTTTTCCGATATCCGATAGGTGAGTTAGTGCTTAGCCGGGCAAACATACTGAAGCGCGTGAAAGAGCTGGCACTGGCGTTGTTCGCGCTGGTGTTGGCGTGCGGCCTGTGTTCGTGCAAGCCCACCGACTTTTTCACCGAAATCATCATCACGCCGTTTTCCGACGTGGTGGATGAAAACAACCCGGAAAAGAACGTTGTCAATTCGCCCGACGCCACAGAAGAATCCAAAACCTTGGCGGCGCTGGAGTGGGCCCAAGAATCTGAGCGCAGCGAAGCGGTGCAGAGCTTGGTGGTATATTCTTCTTCGCCCATTGTGCAGCTGACCACCCACCACACCATTTACGATTTGAACCCCCTGTTGACCAGCGTGGAAGCCAGCAACGGCGTGCAGTTGGTGCACAATCCTGAAGCCGAATTGGACGCTTCCGCCAACGGAGGCACCCAGCAGCCGCAAGAATCCGAAGCCCAAGCTACGGGCGAAACAGACCAAACGTCGGAAGACGCCCCGCTGCAGCCCGACACCCAGGCCAGCCCCGACGCCCCGGCAACGTCGGGCGTGGTGCGTCAAGACCTTAGCAACGTGGGCGGCAACACCAGCAACGGCAATTCGGGCACCGGATCTAACACCAACCAAGCCAACGGCGACGCTTCGGGCAACAATTCCCAAGGCGATGACGGCGGGCAAAACAGCGGCGAAGGCGAAAGCGAAAACGACAATCCCGGTCCCCAGCCTGATCCCAGCGGCGGCTACGGCGGGTCCGTGAACGTGTACAACCCCGGCGACGCCTTCCAGGCTGTCCCGAAGGCTGACAGTTTGGGTGTCATCGGCGACGACCTTGCCACGCTGGTGCAGGCCATAGGCGGCAGCGGTTCGGTGGCGGCCCTGACGGAAAGCGCGTACTACGGCTACGAACCCCGCACCACGGCGGGGTGCTTCCGCGACGTGTTCGGCGGCACCGGGGAAATTGACGTTTACGACTACGACGCGAACCGTGTGCTGTGGCACAACAGCGGCTCCAACCCCGAAGACCTGAAGAGCGTGGAAGCCCTGGTGAACGCATGCGGTCAAGACGGCGTGATCTTCTACGACCAGCGCGTGGGCGACCAATATTCGCTGTTCACGGACGCCCAGCGCGAAGCCCTGTTCAACGCGAACATCACGCTGGTGCCGGTGGAGCTTTCCAGCGTGCAGGGCCTGTTGGACGCCGCTGCTGCGGTGGGCGATTCCTTGGAAGGCAGCGCCACAGCCGCCAACGACTCCCAGGCCATGGCGAAGACGTACCGCGAAGCCGTTTCGTCCATCACGAAGGGCTCGGCCGACGCGCACGGCGGCGGGTTGGCATCTGCGAACGGCGGCCTCACCTTCACCAAGCTTTCCGCGTACAATTCCTGCCCGGTGTACACCTCCGTCTACACCCGGGTGTTCGCCTACGTGGCCACCGACTACGAAACCGGCATCTCGTCGTCATCGAGCGTGGACCCCTCCGATGGCCTGCTGTTCGTGCGGGCGAACCCCAACAATTCACCGCTGTTCTTCTGGATGCAGGCGGCGGGCGTGTATTCCAGGGCCGTGGGCTCCAACTACGACACGTCCCAGCAGTACAAGCTGCTGTGGCCCCTGCGCGACCAGCTGTGGACCGGCTTCACCGCCTTGAAAAGCGGCGTGTACACCACCTGGCTGAACTCCGGGAAATCCTATGAGAGCAACATGGAAGGCGCGGAGGACAATGCGGGCTCCGGCCAGACGAACTTCGGTCTGGGTTCGGAGCAGGTGCCCTACCTGGTGGTTAGCGCCTCGCCCGGCTACACATCGAAGGACGTGAAGGACGCCGTGGTCAACAGCATGTACAAGGGCGGCAATGGCGCCATCACGCCGTACGCCGCGTGGCGCTATCTGGGCGGAAGCGCGGATGCGGGCTCGGGCAATACGCCAGCACCAGCCAGCAACCCACAGCTCTTCTCCACCATAGGCTCCACTATGGGCACCACCGCTGAAAGTCCCTTCTACACGGGCCTCAAGCTGGCAGCCACCGTCCGCGAAAATCCCTGCGGGCTTTTGGGCAATTGGACCGAAGGCAGCATGGAAAGCGTGCTGGAGGCCGTGTGGCTGACCGACCTGTATTCCCATTCCGCCACGGGCTGCGCCTACGAACCCATCAACAGCATGGAAAATTTCCAGGTGACCATAGGCGGCATCGCCTGCACCACCACCGAAGAAGCGGTGAAGGCCTTCTACAGCACGTTCTACCGCGTGTCCGAAGAAAACCTGGACGCGTACTTCAACGCTGCCGTCCCCGACACCTTCTCTGACCTGAACTAACACCTATGGCCAAGCACGCAAAGCAAACTTCACGCATACAGGCGCGCACTTCTGGCAACGAATACGCCCAGGCGGAAAAGCAACGCCGGGGCATGCGCAAGGAATCATATCGCGTGATGCTTTTGGCCGTGCTGTGCCTGACCGTGGTGGTAGGCGGCATGTTGGCCCCCACGTACATCTTCACGGCTTCGAATGAATTCACGCTTTCGGTGCTCATAGACCAGGTGTCGTTCAATTTCAGCAACCTGATAGGTGTGCTGATAGGCAACAGCGACTTAGGCGAGCAGCGCTTCATGGGTGTGATGGTGTGCGCCGTGAGCGGTGCTGCCTTGGGTATGTGCGGCAGCGCCTACCAGGGCGCGTTCAACAACCCTTTGGCTGCGCCGAAAACCTTAGGCGTTATGGCCGGCGGCGCCTTAGGCGCGCTGGTGTACGTGCTGTTTTTGCAGAACGTGGGCCCGCAGCCGCCCTTCAACGCCAGCGCCAGTTATTCCTACGAGCAGCAGTTAGGCTGGTTGGCTTCCTTGAACCCGTTAGAGTGGCTGTGGGTGAACTACGGGCGCTGCCTGTGTTCGGTGGTGGGCTGTTTTGTCGTAGTGGCCTTCGTGGTGTTCCTGACCACCGTGTTGGGTGGCGGCAAGCTTACCAACATAGTAGTGGTTATCTTCGGGCAGATTATTGCGGCCGCCGTGACCGCCATCATTGCGTTTGCGCGCTACTACTTCACCGTGGACGGCGGCACCGACATGGTGCATGACCTGCGTGAAATTGAAAACTACACCATGATTTACAGCTACCACTTCTTAGACATGCTGATTATAGTGCTGCCTATTTTGGTGTGCATCATCATAGTGCTGGCCATGCGCCGCCGCCTGACGCTCATTTCGTTCGGCGACGATGTGGCCAACACTATGGGCGTGAGCGTGAATGCCACGCGCTACATTATGATTGCGGTGTGCACCATCATGACCGCGTGGGCCATTTCCTTCTGTGGGCACGTGGCCTACCTGGGCTTTATCAGCGCGCACTTGGCGCGGCGCATTGTGGGGTCGGATTTCCGCTTCCTGCTGCCGGCCAGTTTGTGCACGGGCGCCACGCTGCTGACCATCATCCAGTGGCTGTGCCAGTCCGGCCTGCCCTACACCAGCCCGTATGCGGCGGGTGTCACCTGTTCTATTGTGGGTGCCGCCATCTTCATAATCATGGTGGTGGCGCAGTATAGAAAAGGGGGCAACGGTGAGTGGCGATAGCGCGAAAACCTATGCCCGTAGCATGATTGAGCGCGCGAAGGAACTGCGCGAATCAGACGCCTTCGCCCCGCCGGAAACCATGCGGCTTACCCCTGCCAGCGCCGCGGCCGCCAAGGCCGAAGCGCGCACGTCGCGCAAGGTGGCGCGCCGGTGGGTGGTGGCGTTTGCCATCATCTGCGCGCTGCTGGCGGGCTTTTCGCTGTTGTTGCCCTACTACGGCATAGACGCCATGGGTGGAAACAGGCAGGTGTATTCCCCGCGCGACGTGTTGGCCTGCTACCAGCTGTGGTTCCAAACGCACATTCTGCCGCTGTTCGACCCCGCGTTGGCCAACCAAGCGGGCCTGCTGGTGAACCGGTTTGCCGAAACCCACGGCGACAGCATGTACACGCTGGTGATAAACCGCGCCGTGGTGACCGTCATAGTGGCGGGCTGCGGCCTTATGTTGGCGGTTTCGGGCTTGCTGTTCCAGGCGGCGTTCCGCAATCCGTTAGCGGCGCCTTCCCTGTTGGGCGTTTCGGACGGCGTGACGCTAGGTGTCATCATTTACACCATGCTGGGCCACGCCAACATCGCTGACGATTCGAAGCTGTACCTGCTGTTGGTGTATGGCTTGGGCGCGGCCACCGTGGTGGTGGTGCTGTTGCTAAGCCGCCTGATGAGCGGCGGCAGGCGCTACAACGTCATGGACATGCTGCTGCTGGGCACCGTCATTTGCCAGCTGCTGGCGGGTGTGAATTCTTTTGTGCAGAACTTTGTGATGGACGAATACCAGTGGGAGGGCTTCTACAACGTGCAGCAGGCGGGCGACGCGTTGGTTGACCCGCTGATCCAAGGCGTGTTCGTGGTCATATTCGTGGTCACGTTAATTCCGGCGCTGCTGCTGCGGTTCCGCTTCAACATGATTTCCTTCAGCAACGAATTTGGCACTATGGCCGGCGTGCGTACGGGGTTGCTGCGCGGCTTTGCGCTGGTGTTGGGAAGCGCCATGCAGCTGGCCGCCATGGCCACCATAGGGCAGGTGGCCATGCTTTCGTTGGCCGTGCCCGTGCTGGTGCGCTACATGATGCCTGCCGATTTCCGCAGCCAGTTTTTGGGCAACTGCCTGGTGGGCGTTGCCATGCTGCTGGCGTGCGTTGCCATCCAGCATTTTGCCATCATTGGCATTGTCACCATGCCGGTGGGTACCATCGTCAGCGTGTTCATAGTGCCCTTCTTTGTGTGGATGGTGGCACTGGGCAAGGGCAGGTGGTAAGCCGTGGCCAAGCGTGCCGGACGTATAGTGCTGATGGTTGCGGCCGTGCTGCTGTTGGTGCTGCCGCCGCTTTTGATTGCGCACCCCGTGGCGTACGTGCCGCTGATTGCGGCCGTGCTGCTGTTGGTGGCTTCGTGGCTGTACCTGCGCATGATGCGCAAGGCCATTACCACTTACATGGGCGACATGACCGGCGCCTGCGAGCGCGGTCAAAAGGCGGCCCTGCAGGTGGAGCTTACCAACGCCGCGCCGCTGCCGTGTGCGCGCCTGGAAATCGAATTCTACGTGACCGACCTGTTCGGCGACTTTGACGAAGTGAACACCGTGGCGTGTTCGCTGAAGGCCCGCGAAACCACTTCCATTGGCTTCGACGTGCAGTTTTCGCACTTGGGCACGTATCATGCGGGCATCAGCAAGGTGATTATTTACGACTTGTTGGGCCTGTTCAGCTCAACGTTTAAGGAAGGGGACCGCCGGCAGGTGGTGGTGAAGCCGCGCGAAGTGACCATGGGGCCCGCCAGCAACTTAACGGCCGTGCCCGATGAAAGCCAGCGTTCGCTGAAGCCCGTAGCCGCCGACGACGTGGATTACGCCGGCGTGCGCGAATACCACTTCGGCGACGCCATGAAGACGGTGCACTGGAACCTTTCGGCGCGCGAACCGAACGGTTCGCTGTACACGCGCCTGTTCGAGATTTATGTGAACCCCACGCTTTCGGTGATCATAGACCCGTGCGCTACCACCACCGAAAAGGAAGAGCTGATGAGCCTGTTCGACGGCATGGTGGAAACCGCCGCGGCGCTTGCCATAGAAGCGCGGCGGGTGGGCATAGACGCCGACATTCGCTACCTGAACCGCAGCGGAGAGCCTTCCGTCATTCGCATTGCCACGCTGACCGACGCCGAAGAGTTGGTGGCCAACATGATGGCTGTCACGCCGCTGGAGAAGGCGGGCAAGGCCGACGTGCTGGTAGAGCGCATGCTGCGCGAAGCGGGCCTGCGGTCGCAGGGCAGCGGCAACGTAGCGTTGGTCACGGGCCGCGTGGATTCCGCGCAGCTTTCGGTGATGACCGAAATTGCCATGGCGCGTCGCAACGCCATGGTGTTCGTGGGTGTTTCCCGCGCGCTGAATGACCGCGACCGCGCCAAGGTGTTAGCGCCCATGGGCATGGTTTCGTCCGCGGGCGGCAAGTGGTGGGCGGTTGAGTCCAACGAAGTGGCCACACAGGTGGTGGGATATTGAGTTTTGGCAGCTACATAAGGCGCAACGTGTGCGAAATGGCCCTGGTGGTGCTTTCTGCCTGGGCTGTGGCCGTGGTGTGCCTGAACGGCTTTTTCTTGGACGGCCTGCTGGAAAGCATGGGTTGGTGGGGCCGCGCGGCCCTAAGCTTTGTTGTTGTTGCCGTGCTGGTGTTGGTGCTGTACGCCGTTTCGTACAAGCGCACCACCATGGTGATGGGTGTGGCGCTGTATTTGGTGTTGGTGGTGCTACTGATTGCGGGCGCCATGGCGCTTTCGGGCGCGGAAGACACCGTGTATGCCGACGCTGAAGGTAACTACCTGTATTTGGTGTTGGTGTTGGTGCTGTGCGCAACGGCGTGCTTCTTGCTTACGCGCACGTTGCCCGGCAGCGCTGTGTGGTTTGTGGTGGCCGCCTTCGCGTGTTCGGTGGTGCAGGCGTTCTACCAAAGCGAAGAAGTGGTGTGCAGCGTGCTGGGCACGTTCACGGCGTTGGTGCTTGTTGTGCACAAGAATTTGCGCCTGGGGGTGGAACGCGCCGACCAGGCTTCCGCGCCTTCTTCGGTGGGCACGCTGCTTTCGGCCGTGGCGCCCGTGGCGGGTGTGTTCGCCGTGGCCTTGGCCCTGTGGTTCGGCGTGATTGCGCCTTTGGGCCCCGGCGTGTTGGACATCAAGCTGATAACCGACTACCGCAGCCTGCCCATTGTGGAGCAGAAGGGCACGGCCCAGGAACTGCCCGTGTTCGACGTGACGCTGACGTCGGACAACTTGGTGGATGGCTTTTATTACACCACCGACGACTTGGTGGAAGACCCCACGTCTTCGGTGATGATAGACGCTGCGGCCGTGCTGCAGAAGCAGCAGCAACAGCAAATGCAGGGCGACCAAGGCGACAGCGGGGCCGATTCCGGCGGCGGCGAAAGCGACGCGTTAGATCAAGAATCGCTGGATCCCCAGTACGACCCGCATTCCTACACGTGGGACAGTCCTTGGTGGTTGGTGCCGCTGATTGTGACCATTTTGGTTGTGGGGGGTCTGCTGGCGTACTTCATAGGCCGGCGTATATGGCGCCGCCGCCGGTTGGAACGCATGCTTGCCGCCCCGCCGGCCGAACAGCTGAAGCTGTTGTATCGCTTCGAGCTGGAGCGCCTGCGCCGGTTGGGCTTTTCGGTGCCCGTGGGCATGACGCTGATGGAATTCGCCGCCACGTCGCAGCGCAACATGGACATGATCACCGAAGAGACGCGCGTGTCCTTCGATGCGCTGACACAGCTGTATACGAAGTGCGATTACGGCCAACACGAACCTACCGAGGAAGAGATTCTTCCCTTTGTTACCTACTACCTGGGCTTTTGGAAGGCGGCGCGCACGCAATTGGGCGGTGTGCGGTACTTCTTCCGGTCGTTTAGGCTGTAGCGGCGGGGGACGAAGAACGGGTGCAAGCGTAAGGAGATTTGATACATGAAGCTGGAGGCGAAAGATCTTGCGTGCGGCTGGGAAAAGGGCAAACCCATCCAGCGCTATGTGAGCTTCCGCGTGGAAAGCGGCCAGGTGTGCTGCATTCTGGGGCCTAACGGCTGCGGAAAGTCCACCCTGCTGAAAACCATGATGGGCCTGATCCCGCGCATGGGCGGCCGCGTGGATGTTGACGGGCAAGACGTGGGGCGCATGAGCCCCAAGCAGCGCGCTAGCGCCATGGCGTATGTCAGCCAGGCGCACAACCCGCCGTTCACGTACAAGGTGCGTGACGTGGTCATGTTAGGTCGCACGGGCCAGTTGGGCCTAAGCCAACCTTCTGCGCGGGACTTGCAGATTGTGCGCACGGCCATGGAAGACATGGGCGTGATGCACCTGGCCGACCGCATGTACACCGATATTTCCGGCGGCGAACTGCAGCTGGTGATGATTGCGCGCGCCCTAACGCAGCGCCCGCAGCTGCTGGTGTTAGACGAACCCACGGCGGCGCTGGATTACGGCAACGCCATGCGCGTGATTGCGAAGGTGCGCCAGCTGGCGCGTCGCGGCTACGGCGTGCTGATGACCACCCATTCGCCGGACCACGCGTTCATGTTAGATTCCAACGTGGTGCTGCTGCAGCGCAACAACCCCATGCAATTTGGGCCGGCGGTTGATGTGATCACCGAACGCAACATGCGCGATGCCTACGGCGTGAACGTGGAAACCAAGGAATTCATTTCGCGCGATGGCCAGGTCATTCGCATGTGCGCCCCCGTATTTCCCCACGAAGACGAACTGTGATGGAGGAGTTTGCTATGTTTGACAAACGCAAGACTGAAGAAATTCCCGCGGTTGTGGCCCAGCCCGAGGCTGCTGATGTGGCAGATGCGCTGGTGCCGCAGGCGGTCCCGCAGGTCAGCCAGCAGCGGGTGGACGCTGCGAAGGCCACCATCGACGCCATTGTGGGCAGCATCGATTCGGTCATCCAAGGCAAGCACGACGTGGTGGAGCTGGTGGTGCTGGCGCTGATTGCCCGCGGCCACGTGCTTTTGGAAGACCTGCCCGGCACCGGCAAGACCACGCTAATTTCCACGCTGGCGAAGTCGGTGGATTGCGGCTTTTCGCGCATCCAGTTCACACCCGACGTCATGCCTTCAGACGTGTCTGGCTTTTCCATCTATAACCAAAAGACCCAGGAATTCGACTACCGCCCCGGCGGCGTGATGAGCAACCTGGTGCTGGCCGACGAAATCAACCGCGCTTCGGCCAAGACGCAGTCCGCCCTGCTGGAAGCCATGGAAGAGCGCCAGGTGACCGTGGATGGCATAACGCGCAAGCTGGAAGAGCCCTTCATGGTGTTAGCCACGCAAAACCCCATCGAGCAGTTTGGCACCTACCCGCTGCCCGAAGCCCAGCTGGACCGCTTCATGATCAAGGCTTCCATGGGCTACCCTGGCTTTACGCAGGAATTCCAGGTGCTGAAGCTGGGCGATTCCGCCAAGCAGGCCGTGCATGCGGTGGCCAGCGGCGCCGATGTGCTGGAAGTGCGCGAAGCTGCCAAAGAAGTATATGCGGCTGACATGGTCATACGCTACATTGTGCAGATTATCACCGCCACGCGTGACAACACCGAAGTGCAGGTGGGATCTTCGCCCCGCGGCGGCATTGCGCTGTTGGCGCTGGCCCGCGCCTTCGCTTTGGCCCGCGGCCGCGGCTATGTGCTGCCCGACGACGTGAAGACGTTGGCGCCGCATGTGCTGCGCCATCGTTTGGCCCTAACCCACGAAGCCAAAACCAACGCCCGCACCCCCGACATGGTAATAGCCTCCATTTTGGGCGGCATAGAAGTGCCCCACATAGAAGAAAGCGAACTGGCGCAGGGAAAGTAATGCGCGTCTATCTTTGAATGCGTTTTCGCTGGCCAGCAGAAAGGGGCCGTAGGCTTTTTCGGCTACCATGGAAAAACGAGCTTTAAAGGCAGTCTCAACAGAGCAAACCATTTCGAAAAATAAAATTCTCAGTTCTGGGTCTAATTCAAATGCGTTGACTGCTGCCAAGCCCTTGACGCCCCTTTGCCGCAGCGCTACCCTGTGGGCAGTTGAAATCTTCAGGGCAGGGTGCAATTCCCGACCGGCGGTAAAGCCCGCTAGCCGCAAGGCTGACTTGGTGAAATTCCAAGGCCGACAGTACAGTCTGGATGGAAGAAGATGAGCGGTCCCGCGCAAGCGGGTGCTGCTGCATATGATTTCGAATGCCCTGGACGTGTGTCCGGGGTTTTTGTTTTCAAGCGGCAGCAGCAAGCCAGCCCTCACCAGGCTGCTTGGCCCATTCCGCCGCAGCCTCTTCCTTTCCTGCCCCGCGAAGCGAAGGAGCAACCATGGCCGAAGGCCACACACGCGAAGACTACATGCGGCGCGCGTTGCGGTTGGCCGCCAAGGGCGCTGGGTGGGTGAACCCAAACCCCCAAGTGGGCTGCGTTATCGTGAAGGACGGGCGCGTGGTTGGCGAAGGCTGGCACACCGCCTTCGGGCAGCTGCATGCCGAACGGGAAGCGCTGGCGGCCTGCACGGAAAGCCCCGCGGGTGCCACCGCTTACGTAACGCTTGAGCCTTGCTGCCATCAGGGCAAAACGCCCCCGTGTACGGAAGGCCTGATAGAAGCGGGCATCGCCCGCGTGGTGGTGGGTGCGCCCGATCCTAACCCGCTGGTGGCGGGCAAGGGCGTGGCGCAGCTGCGCGCGGCGGGCATCGAAGTGGAAGAAGGCGTGCTGGTACAAGATTGCCAGGCGCTCAACCGCGCATGGTTCCACTTCATCCAAACGGGCCGCCCCTACGTGATGGCCAAGTTCGCACAAACGCTGGATGGCCGCATTGGCCTGCGCGTCGGCGAAAGCTGCTGGCTGACCGGCGAAGAAGCCCGCACGCGCACCCATGCCGACCGGGCCCGCTTCGCCGCCATAGCGGTGGGGGTGAACACCGTGTTGGTGGACGACCCCCTGCTGACGTGCCGTGCGCCGGGGCGCGTGAAGCAGCCGCTGCGCGTGGTGGTGGATTCCTGCCTGCGCATTCCGCTGGATGCCCAGGTGGTGCGCACGGTGGATGCCGCCCCGCTGCTGGTGGCCACCACGTTTTACGCCCCGGAAGAAAAGCGCACCGCCCTGCAGGAAGCCGGCGCAACGGTTGTTGTGCTGCCCGACTGCGAAGGCCAAGTGGACCTGGAAGCCCTGCTAGACCACCTGGGCGAACAGGGCATCGATTCGCTGATTGTGGAAGGCGGCCCCGCGCTGCATGCGGCTTTTTTCGCAAAAGGGCTGGTCAACGGCGTGCAGGCGTATGTGGCCCCGCGTGTGTTCGGCGCGGGTGCGGCAGATGCGCCAACCCCTGGATCGGTGGGCTGCCTGCCGCTGGAAGACCCGCAGGCCGCCCCGCGCATTGCGTTTGAGCGTATAACGCAGCTGGGCGAAGATGTGCTGATGGAAGGCCAGGTGAAATAGATGTTTACGGGCATTGTGGAAGAATTGGGCACCGTGAAGGACATTCGCCGCGGCACGCATTCGGCGATGCTTTGCGTGTCAGCCACGCGCGTGCTGGAAGACGCCCAGGTGGGGGATTCCATAGCCGTCAACGGCGTGTGCCTGACGGTCACGCAGCTCACACCTTCGCAGTTTTCGGCCGACGTGATGCATGAAACGCTGAACCGCTCCAGCCTGGGCACGCTGCGCGCCGGCAGCCCCGTGAACCTGGAGCGCGCCATGGCGGCCAACGGGCGCTTCGGCGGGCACATAGTTTCCGGCCACATAGACGCCACGGGCACCATCCAGCGCATCTGGAGCGACGACAACGCCGTGTGGTACACCGTTTCCGCCCCCGCCGCCGTGCTGCGCTACGTGGTGGAGAAAGGGTCGGTGGCGCTCGACGGCATCAGCCTGACGGTGGCCCAGGTGGCGCAAAACGGCTTCAGTGTTTCGGTAATCCCGCACACCCAGCAGGTAACCAACCTGGCCACCAAGCAGGTGGGGGACCGCATCAACATCGAAACCGACATCATTGGCAAATACGTGGAGAAGCTACTGATCAGCGGCGCGGTGCCGGGAGCGGCGGGTGCGGCGGAGGCCGCGGCTGCCGGCGCGGTGCCGCTTACCTTCGGCTGGCTGGCCGCCAACGGCTTCTAATAGGCAAAACAACCCGGGCCTTCGCGTCCCTAACAAGTAAGGCAAACACATGAGCGAAGCAACAGAAACAACGCAAGTCGCCCCCTTCAACACCGTGGAAGAAGCGGTTGAAAGCCTGCGCGCGGGCAACATCATCCTGTGCGTGGACGACCCCGACCGCGAAAACGAAGGCGACTTCATCTGTGCGGCGGAATTCGCCACCACCGAAAACGTGAACCTTATGGCCAGCGTGGGCAAGGGCTTAATCTGCATGCCCATGAGCGAAGCCCTGTGCAAAAAGCTGGGGCTCATCCAAATGGTGGCGGACAATACCGACAACCACGAAACCGCCTTCACGGTGTCCATCGATCACGTGGAAACCACCACGGGCATCAGTGCCGAAGAGCGCGGCCTGACCGCCCGCAAGTGCGTGGACCCGGCCGCCATGCCGGACGATTTCCGCAGGCCAGGGCACATGTTCCCGCTGCGTGCGAAACCTAACGGCGTGCTGGAGCGCAACGGCCACACCGAAGCCACGGTGGATTTGTGCCGCTTAGCGGGGCTGCAGGAATGCGGCTTGTGCTGCGAAATCATGCGCGAAGACGGCACCATGATGCGCACGGCCGAACTGGTGCAGTTGGCCAAGCGGCTCAACATGGTGATCATCAGCATCAAGGCGCTGCAGGAATACCGCAAGCGCCACGACTGCCTGGTGAAGTGCGTGGCCACCACCCGCATGCCCACCAGGTACGGGGATTTCACCGCGCACGCTTACGTGGACACGCTGACCGGCGCGCATCATGTGGCGCTGGTGAAAGGGGACGTGGGCACGGGCGAAAGCGTGCTGTGCCGCGTGCATTCCGAATGCCTGACCGGCGATGCCTTCGGTTCCTTGCGCTGTGACTGCGGCCAACAGCTGGCATCGGCCATGACCCAGGTGGAAGCCGAAGGGCGCGGCGTGGTGCTGTACATGCGCCAAGAAGGCCGCGGCATAGGCCTGGTGAACAAGCTGCGGGCTTACGAGCTGCAGGACGCCGGCATGGACACGCTGGAGGCCAACCTGGCCTTGGGCTTCGCAGGCGACCAACGCGAATACTACATTGGCGCGCAAATCCTGCGTGACCTGGGCGTTCGCCAGCTGCGCCTGTTGACCAACAACCCGGATAAGATTTACCAGCTGGCCGACTTCGGCTTGGAAATTGTTGAGCGCGTTCCCATCCAAATGGACGCTACCGCCTACGACGCGTTCTACCTGAAGACCAAGCAAGAAAAAATGGGCCACCTGTTGGATTTGGAATAGATGACTAACGGAAGCGAACAGAAAGGAAGAACCATGGGAACGTTTGAAGGAAAGGTTGTTGCAGAAGGCATCAAGGTGGGCATCGTGTGCGCCCGCTTCAACGACTTCATTGTGAGCAAGCTGTTGGGCGGGGCCATGGACGGCCTGCTGCGCCACAACGTGGCCGAAGAAGACGTAGACGTGGCGTGGGTGCCGGGCGCGTTCGAGATTCCGCTGGTAGCCAAGAAGATGGCTAACAGCGGCAAATACGACGCGGTCATCTGCCTGGGTGCGGTCATCCGCGGCGCCACCAGCCACTACGACTTGGTGTGCAACGAAGCGGCCAAGGGCATTGCCATGGTGGCGCAAAACGCGGACATCCCGGTGATGTTTGGCGTTATCACCACCGACACCATTGAACAGGCCATAGAACGCGCGGGCAGCAAGGCCGGCAACAAGGGCTTCGAATGCGCCACCGGCGCCATCGAAATGGTGAACTTGCTGCGCCAGATTGAAGCCTAATGGCAACCCTTTTTCTGGACTACGATGGTACCCTGCACGAAACCCTGAAGGTGTATGCCCCGGGGTTTCGTGCGGGGTATGCCTGGTTGGTGCAGGAGGGCTATGCTGCGCCGCAGGAGTTTTCCGACGAATGGATTGGCCGTTGGCTGGGCTGGACCGTGCAGGACATGTGGGAAACCTTCATGCCTGAACTGCCCGAACCGGCGTGGCGCGAAGCGTCGCACCTGGTGGGGCAGGAAATGGACCGCCTGACCGAAGCGGGCTGCGGCAGCTTGTTCGCGGGCATTCCCGAAGCGTTGGATGCGCTGGTGGCGGCAGGCCACACCTGCGTGATGCTGAGCAACTGTGGTAAACAGTACGCCCGCGACCACGCGCGCATTTACGGCCTTGACCGCTGGCTTTCCGCCTACCACACCTCCGCCGACTTCCCCGGCCTTACCAAGGCCGAAATCTACCGTGCGGTGAAAGATGCGCCGGGTCATCCGTATCCGCACGTGGTGGTGGGGGACCGCTTCCACGACATCCAAGCAGCCGCGGAAAACAACATTCCCTCCATAGCCTGCGCCTTTGGCTACGGCGCCCCCGAAGAACTAACGGCCGCCACCCGGGTAATCCAGCATCCCATCGAACTGCCAACAGCAGTGTCCGCCGTGCTGGGGTGAATCTACTCCGAAGTCCTCTCGGCGGGGGATGGCGGACGTGTGAAATGGG
>JAUNIP010000039.1 GCA_030523425.1 Coriobacteriia bacterium | reverse complement strand
CCGGCGGGCCATCCCCCCCGGCGGGCTGCCCCCGCCCTTCCCAACACTTTTGCATTTTCTGTAGTGAGGTAAAAGCGGGTGTAGAATACTGGCGTTGACTTATCGGTTTGTACACGCAGTTCAAAGGAAGACTATGAACCCTGTCATCATCATCCCCACGTATGTGGCGGCCAACCGCAAGCGTCAATCCGGCAGCATCACCCAGCAGTACGACCACGCCACCTTGGTGGGCACCGAAGGCACGCTGCCGCGCTGCCTGGATTCCCTTACGCAGGTGAACGGCATCGGCCAGATAATCATCTTGGTGGTGGCCGACGCCGCCATCCAAGAACGCGCCGCGCAAACCGTGCACGCCATTGCGCAGCGCTACCCAACCCTGCACACGGCCGTCATCGGCGCGGACGAACTGGACTTACTGCGCCAGCGCATGGACCAGCTGAACTTAGGCGACCTGTCCGAGCAAATCAACCTGACCAGCTACAGCGCGTCCCACAACCTGGGCGTGGCCCTCACGCACGCGCTGGGCTTCGACGCCGTGGTATTCATAGACGACTCCGAAATCATAGAAGACCCGGACTTCCTGAAGAAAGCCGTGTACGGCCTGGGGAAAATGACCCGCAACGGCATCCCCATTTTGGCGAAAACC
Organism: Coriobacteriia bacterium; assembly: GCA_030523425.1. Classification (GTDB taxonomy): domain Bacteria; phylum Actinomycetota; class Coriobacteriia; order Coriobacteriales; family Eggerthellaceae; genus JAUNIP01. Next base: position 18,508 of record JAUNIP010000039.1, on the reverse strand, counting down.
GGCTACTACTACAACGAAAACGACAGCTACCTGGCCGAAGGCGGCAATAACTGGTACAACCGCCACTGGCAGCAGGCCCAGCTGTTCAACGAATGGATCCAGCGCGCCATGGTGGGCAAGCGCATCAGCCGTTCTAACCGCGTGTGCGGCGGCTGCCTGGCGCTGCACAAAGAAGCGTTCAAGCGCGTGGCCTTCGACCCGTGGATTCCCCGCGGCGAAGACCTGGATTACATGTTGAACCTGCGCATGTACGGGTCGGACATGTGGTTTGACAACCAATGGAGCTTAAAGCATCTGCCGCCGAACACCGGCAACGAAGGCCTGCGCTTCCGCCAGGACGTGTACCGGTGGCTCTACGAATTCCGCAAGCTGGAATTCAGCCGCGCGCAGATTGACCTGCTGCAGATCAAGCCTTCTTCCCTGCAGCCTTACCCCGGTCCCATGTTGGAGCCCGGCGTGGCGAAGCGCCTGCGCAAGACGGCGAACCTGCGCGCGCTGGTGCGCCCCAACAAGGCGGAATACCGCATGGCGGCATCGGCGGCCAAAAACGAAGCCGCCACGTACGCCGACGAAAACTGCGGCAAGTACTTCGAATTCCAGCGCGTGTGGCCTGAAGTGATGGCTCGCCTGGAAGGCGACGTGGTGCTGCGCAACGCCCTGGTGCAGTCGGCCGTGCGCCGGCGCGAAGAAGCCGAAGACGCCCAGGCTGCCACCATGGCCGCCACCATCGGCTTCGTGCGCCCCATCAAAGACGCCCCCAAGCAGGATGAAGAGGGCCTAGACCCCGGCGTCACCTGCGAAATCAACCTGAACATCCAAGACGAGCAGTCGGGCGAATAGCCCTGAAGGCACCGTAGAAGGCTCGGCGCAGTGGAATTGGTAGGCATGGCCATAGCCCTTATTGTGGTGGGGCTGTTCGTGGGTGTGTGCTCCGGCCTGTTGGGCATTGGCGGCGGCACGCTTATTGTGCCCATCTTGCGCATGGACTTCGGCCTAAGCGCGTATTCCGCCACGGCAACATCGCTGTTCACCATTGTGTTCACGTCGCTTTCGGGCGCGGGCACCCACCTTCGCAACCGCACGTGCATCCCCAAGCTGGGCGTTGTGCTGGGGGTGGGCGGCGCCATCACCAGCGCGCTGGGCGTGGCGTTGGCCAACGTTTCGCCGGAATGGGCGGTCATGGTGGTGGCTGCGCTGATTATCGCGTATTCCGCGTATAACATGCTGAACAAGGCGCTGAAGCTGCCGAAGACGGAAAAGGAGGGCGCTTCGAAGCCCCAGTCCGCCCCCGCGGCCCCGGACGCCCCCGCGGCCCAGCCCGCCCCCGCGGCCGAAGCAATCCCCGCCCCCGAAGACTTCTCAGTTACCAAGAAAGTCCTGGTCGTCGGCTTTTGCATCGGCCTTATAGCAGGCCTGGCTTCCGGATACGTGGGCGTGGGCGGCGGCTTCATCATGGTGCCGCTGATGACCACCTGGCTTAGCGTGCCCATGAAGAAGGCGTCGGGCACGTCGTTGATTGCCATCATCATCTTGGCCATCCCGGGCGTCATCGAGCACATTGTGCTGGGCAACGTGGACTATCTTGCCGGCGTGCTTATAGTCGCGGGCTCCATCCCCAGCGCGGTGTTAGGCGCCAAGCTCATCAAGAAAGTGCCGGAGCGCAGCCTGCGATTCCTGTTCGCAGCCTTCTTGGGCGTGGCCGCCGTGGCGCTGGTGCTCAACGAAGCGGGTATACTGGGGTAGTCCCCAACAAAGGAGGCCTCCATGCCCAACGGCGAAGTGCAAAAAATTGTCCGCGTGGTGTTCAGCCTGGAAATGTTCATGGCCGCCTTGGCCGTGGGCGCCAGCCTGTACATGCTGTTCAACGTGGTGGTGGGCGACCGCAGCACCATGGGGCTGCTCATAGCGGGCTCCATTGTGGCGCTTTCGCTGCTGTGCATTCTGTGGCTGCGCATGGACCCCGATTCCGTGAGGGCGCGCAACACTGCGAAGGTGTTGGAGCTGGCCAGCAAAACGTCGCAGGCCATAGAAGGCAGCCCCGGCTTCGAAGGCGCTCAGGAAGTGTGCGAACTGCTGCTCCCCAGCACCGCAGGCATTGCCGTGGCCATAACCAACCGCGAAACGGTCATGGGATACGCCGGCTACGAAGAGGTGCACAACCCGGTCAACAAGCCCATCACCACCAGCACCACCCACGATGTCATCGAAGAGGGCGAAACGCGCATCTGCGCCACGCGCGAAGAAATAGGCTTTCCCTTCAAGCCGCGCCGCATCAAGGCGGGCATCATCGTGCCGCTGCGCCGCGGCCGCGAAGTTACCGGCACGCTGAAGTTTTACTACCGCAGCGCGCTAGACGTCACCGAAGCCCAAATAAGCATGGCCGAAGGCTTCGGCCGACTGCTTTCCACGCAGATGGCCGCAAAGGCCATGGAAGAACAAGCGCAGTTGGCCACCAGCATGGAACTGAAGGCCCTGCAAGCCCAGATCAACCCGCATTTCCTGTTCAACACCATCAACACCATTTCCAGCTTCATCCGCATAGACCCCAACAAGGCGCGCACCTTGCTGCGCGAATTCGCCACGTTTTACCGCCAAAGCCTGGAAGAAACGGGCGACTTGGTGGCCCTTTCGCGCGAAGTGGAGCAGACCATGCGTTACTTCTACTTCGAAGAGGCGCGCTTTGGGTCCGACCGCTTGTGCTTGCAGGTGGGCTTTGACGACGACGTGGAGGACATGCTGGTGCCGGCATTCATGATCCAGCCCCTGGTGGAAAACGCCGTGCGCCACGCGCGGCCCGCGGAAGGCATGCTGACCATCCAGATTTCGGCGGCACGCCGCGGCACCTACCTGGTGCTTTCCGTAGCCGACGACGGCGTGGGTATGCCCGAAGAGCAGGCCCGCAAGCTGGAAGAATCCGCGTCCTACAGCGAATCGAGCACCGGCTTAGGCATTGCCATGAAAAACGTGCATGACCGCGTGCAGGGCTTCTTCGGCCCCGGTTCGCGCATGGAAATCAAGTCGGAACAGGGAAAAGGCACCACCATCACCCTGTACATGAACCTGGAATCCGAAAAGCTGAGGTCGTTTGAGCAGGCTCGCAAGGAACAGTCGAAGACCGCTTCGGCGGAAGCCATCAGTGCGGCGGAAGTGCGTTCCATGGCGGCCGTGGCTGAAAAAAGCGAAACCACCGGCGTCAGCGAAAAGATTGAGCAAGCCATTTCAGAGCTGGCCGACGACGACGAAGACGGCGCGCCCGAAGAAGACCAGCCCGCGGAAACCACGGTCATTTGGCGCAAAAAGTAGTTTCTGCCTGAAGATTGCCCTGCAAGAAACCTGATGGCAACGCCGTTTCGTATAATGAGCGGCGGAAATCACACGAACGCCCCGTCTCGAAAAGGCAGGTACCATGGAAGACGTCGTCGAACAAAAGCTGACCGAAAACTTTTACCGCGTCAACAACATAGACCCTGAAATTTACAAGCAGTACAACGTGAAGCGCGGCCTGCGCAACGAAGATGGCACGGGCGTCATAGCCGGCCTGACCAACATTTCACGCGTGCACGGCTACTTAATGGACGACGGCGTGAAAACAGCCGACGACGGCTTGCTATCCTTTCGCGGCTACGACCTGTACGACCTGGTCAACGACCCGTCGCCTAACCACCGCTACAACTTCGAAGAGGTGGCCTACCTGCTGGTGATGGGCGAACTTCCCACTCAATCCCAGCTGGATTTCTTCATCAGCGCGCTTGACGCCGAACGCGACCTGCCCGACGGCTTCACCCAAACCATCCTGCTGCCCCAGCACCGGCCCGACATCATGAACGTGCTTTCGCGCTCCATCATGATGCTGTATTCGCGCGACGCTCAGGCCGAAGAGCGGTCGTTCCGCCACGAAATGCGCACAGCCGTTTCGCTGCTTTCGCGCCTGCCGCGCATCATGGTGCTTTCCCATTACGCCATGCGGCACCGCTACTTCAACGAATCGTTCATCATGCACCCCTTCATTCCGGGGCAGTCCACCGCCGAAACCATCCTTTCCATGCTGCGCCCGGACCGCCAGTTCACCGCCGAAGAGGCGCGCATGCTAGACATCATGTTATGCCTGCATGCCGAACACGGCGGCGGCAACAACTCCACGTTCACCGTACGCGTCATGTCGTCGGCCGACACCGACCCGTATTCGGTGTACGGCGCGGCCTTGGGTTCGCTGAAGGGGCTGCGCCACGGCGGCGCCAACCGCCAGGTGTTGGCCATGCAGTGCGACGTGAAAGAACATGTTTCCAACTGGGAAAACGAAGACGAAGTGGCCGATTACCTGGCCAAGATTGTGCGCAAGGAAGCCTTCGACAAGACCGGCCTGATATACGGCATGGGGCACGCGGTGTACACGAAGTCCGACCCGCGTGCGGTCATCCTGAAGCGCTTTGCCAGCCGCCTGGCGCAAGGGTCTGAATTCGAAGCGGAATACAAGCTGCTGGAAACCATCGAGCGCGTAAGCCCGGAAGTCATCCTGCGCGAAAAGGGCACGAAGAAGGACATGTGTGCGAACGTGGACATGTATTCAGGCTTCGTGTACCACATGTTGGGCATCCCCGAAGTGCTGTACACGCCGCTGTTCGCCTGCGGGCGCATGGCGGGCTGGGCGGCGCATCGCTTTGAAGAGATTGTTTCGGGCCGCCGCATCATTCGCCCTGCGTACACCACCACTTTCCACGGCGTTAAGCCCTACGTGGCAATTGAGGACCGCCAGTAGTTATACAATGCCTCCAGAAAGCGAGGCATTGCATGGAAGATAGCACTTCTAGGTTTGACCAGCTGCAGCCGCAGTCGGGCAGCGCGTGCCCTGGGGCAGGGGAGTTTGCTGCGGGCGGGGAAGCTGCCCAGCCCGGGGACCCCGCCGCGCCCGGGGGGGCCGCTTTTGCCGGGGACCCCGCCGCGCCCAAGCTGCGCTTCGATGGCGACAACAGCTACCCCGATTGCGAAGGCTGCGGCAAGTGCTGCGAATACATGTGCGTGATGGCGGTCACCCGCGAAGAGCTGCAAACCATGCGGGACTACGTGCGTGACCACGACATTCACCCCATAGACTACAACCGCACCTGCTGCTGTTTCCGCGGGCCAGACAATCTGTGCATGATATGGGAAGCGCGCCCGCAGGTGTGCCGTCTGCACCATTGCAAGGTGCCGCGCAAAACCATCCTGGAGCAAAACCCCAGCATTCAGGTGCCCGAAGACATGCCACTGATAGACGTGTACGACACGTTCTTCTACGGCGATTCCAGCGATCCGCGCTATCGCGACGACCGCTACAAGGGCAATCGCTTCGTGCGGTTCTTGGTCGCCTTGGTAGTGGTGATTGCGCTGGCCGTGGGCGCGTACTGCTTCGTTTCGAAGTTCGTGCTGGGGCTGGAAAGCCCGCTTACGTGGAACCAAGCTGTGCAGCTTGTTACCACCGGGCGCATCGAAAAGCGCACGGCGGCCCCCGCGCCGCTGACGGCCTACCAGGCGGACGCGCCGTCCATAACCTATGCCAGCCTGTACGCGCAAGGCACCCAGCAAAACCAGTTGTACCACGCCATAGAAGACGCGGTGTTAGGCTTCCAGGAATTCGACCCCGAACAGCTGCTCACCTGGGCCGACGCCGGCTTCGACGTAAGCAGCCAAGAAGCGGCGGCCCAAGTGAGCGCCCTGTTCAAGCAGGTGTTGAACGACTATCCCAGCTATTCGGTGCAATATCCCGCCACGCCGGTGAACTCTTCGGCACCGGGGTCGTATTCGGTCATGACGTCGGGTACGCGTTTCATGATGCGCGGCCTGTTCAAGCAGCCCACCACCCAAGACGCGCTGCTGTACTACCAAGGCGTGCTTGACGGCACGGCCGCCCTGCGTACCAAGGCGCTTGATGGCAGCGATGGCTCCACCTACGACTACATCCAGCAGTGCTTCACCCTGTTGGCTTCCGGCATGGTGTATTCGCAAGGCGGCGACGACGGCCCGTGGTACGCCAACAACATCTACGGCGCGCTGTTCGGCGGGGAAAGCGAATGCGTGGGCATGAGCGGCGCGTTCAAGGCGCTGATGGACGCGCAAGGCATTCCCAACTTCATAGCTTCTGGGCAAAAGGAAGGCAGCGCGTACGGTCACGCTTGGAATGTGGTGTACTACGACGGCAGTTGGTATGTGTGCGACCTGACGCGCTGCGTAGGCGACGTGGTTTCGGTGGATGCCTACGGCCAAGAAACCACCACGCAATGGGAGGTGGGCCAAGTGCCGGTGCTAGACACCGAAGCCGACAAGATTGCCGCAGGCTTCATGGTGCTGCAAAGCGTGTACCTGGCCGGCGACTCCGTCTCCAACGCCGAAGGCACCGCCGAGTTTTCCTTCGGCGGCAGCATAACCATGGACGACGCCTGCTACCAACTGGAATCCGCCTACGAAGCGCGCGCCCGTGTCACTTAGACCGAAAGCGCAACAGCGCCGTAGTGGAGGAATCTACTCCGGAGTAAGGACCGCTCCCATCGGGTGTGCGCACGAGGCGCGATGGGAGCGCTACGCTGGGGCTTAGGGCAAGGGAAAGAAGGGCAGGCGAGTTGGGGCATGGACCCTCGCCTTTCGGCGACGCGCGTTGTGTAGGGCTGCAGGGTCGCGCGTACGAGGCGAACCCGGAGCGCTGCGCTGGGGCTATTAGGGCAAAGAAAGGAAGGCACCTGGCCTTGGGGCATGGACCCTCGTCTTCGGCGACGCGCGCTGTGGCGGGCCGCAGGGCCGCGCGCACGAGGCGAACCCGGAGCGCTGCGCTGGGGCTATTGGGCAAAGAAAAGGAAGCGCCTTGCTTTGGGCCTGGACCCTCGCCTTCGGCGACGCGCGTTGTGTCGGGCCGCAGGGTCGCGCGCACGAGGCGAACCCGGAGCGCTGCGCTGGGGCTATTGGGCAAAGAAAAGGAAGCGCCTTGCTTTGGGCCTGGACCCTCGCCTTTCGGCGACGTGCGGTTTTGCCGGTCGGGCCGGGCGCGCCGGGGCCTCCTGAGCGGGCCCCGTGCTGCCTCATGCGCTCGGGGCCGACGAAAGGGGCCAATTCCGGCGTTTTCGGCGCCTTCCTGCACCAAGATGCGCGCTCGGGGCCGACGAAGGGCGCGCGGCGGCGCGGGGGGGTCGGGCCGCCAGCCTGCGCCCGGAAGGCGGCACCTTCCTGACCTGCGGTTTCCTTGGGGCGGCGAATTGCGGCGCGCGCGAGGGTCCCGGGATCGGTCCGTCTCGGGCGGCCCCGGAGGGCCTTCGTCGGCCCCGAACGGGGGGAAGCGTGCAGGAGGCGGCCGGAAAGGCCGGTTTCCGCCCCCTTCGTCGGCCCCGGACGCAAAACCTTGCGCGCGGCGCCGTTCGGGTTGCCCGGACGGGGCCGGGAGGGGCAAGGCGAGCGCAAGCGCAAGGACCGCTCCTGCCGTTACGCCCACATCCTAGGGATGTGGGCGTAAAACCGCGTGCCCGGCGGACCCCGTTTACGCCAACGATGTGGCCCTGACCGGGAACGCGGGCGTAAATTTCCCGCCCAGCCGGCGGCTTTTACGCCAACAATCCCCGATTCCGCGGAATGTGGGCGTAACCGGAAGGCCCCGGGGCGGCCGATTTACGCCAACAATGTCGCATCTACCGGGAACGTGGGCGTAAACGGGGGCAGGGAGGGCTCCGTCTTTACGCCCACGTTCCCCGTTTTCGCGGAATGTTGGCGTAAACGCGGGAAAGCGCGCCCGGGATTTACGCCCACATCCGCCGCATTCGCGGAATGTTGGCGTAAACGCCCCTTCCGGGGCCCCCGGAATTACGCCCACAACCGTAGGATGTTGGCGTAATCGGGAAGCGAAGAATCCCGCCCCCGGCCCGCCGCCCCGGCCCCGCGGCCGCAGAGCCCCCGCGTCGCCGAAGGCGAAGGTCCACGCCCCAAGCAACCTGCCCTCCTTTTCCTTGCCCTAAGCCCCAGCGCAGTGCCCCCATAGCGCCTCGTGCGCACGACCCTGCAGCCCACCACAGCGCGCGTCGCCGAAGGCGAGGGTCCAAGCCCCAACCCGCTTGCCCTTCTTTCCCTTGCCCAATAGCCCCAGCGCAGCGCTCCGGGTTCGCCTCGTGCGCACGACCCTGCGGCCCGCAAAACCAGCGCGTCGCCGAAGGCGAGGGTCCATGCCCCAAGCCGCCCGCCCTCCTTTCCTTGCCCTAAACCCCCAGCGCAGCGCCTCCGTCGCGCCTCGTGCGCACGGCCAATGCGAGCAGTTCTAACCCTGAAGCAGCTTTCTCATCACTCGCAACACGCCTTGCGCGAAAACTTGTAAGCTTTGGGAAACTTTTTTCGCGAAAAGGGTTGACGGGCGGGCGGAAGTTAGCCTAAACTAACAAACGTGCTCAGGGGCACGCCCCAAAGCACAGCATTCTCCTGATGCTTAACCGGGTGATGCAGTTCTCTCTCTCGTCTGGCTGCCATCACATAATGCGGACGAGGACTTCACCCCCCCTTGGTCCTCGTCCGCCCTCTCCTTCCTGCAATAACTGGTCGAAGCAGCACAGGCGCGCACTTCGCCGCTTTGATGTGAGTTTTACCTGAGCCGCTTTGGGCGTGTGTTAGGATAAGGGCACAACCGTAAGGAGGAAGCGCATGGAAACCTTGTCCATGTCCCACGAGGATTACCTGGAAGCAATCGTTATGTTGGGCGGCACCACGGAAAAGTCGGTGCGGTCGGTGGATATTGCCACCAAGCTGGACGTTTCGAAGGCTTCGGTTAGCAAGGCCCTTTCTTCCCTGCGCGAACGCGGCTACGTGGTGCAGCCCTATTACGGCGACGTCACGCTGACCCAGGAAGGCTTTGACTACGCCTCTAAGGTGTACGAACGCCACACGCTGCTGACGGCGTTTCTGACCCAGGCCGTGGGCATCAAACCCGAAGTGGCCGCCCGCGAAGCCTGCCTGATGGAGCACGCCATCAGCGACGAATCCTTCGAGCGCTGGAAAACCTACATCAAGCACCTGAACCTGCAGTAAGCGATTGCCCGCGGCGTGGCGGCGGCGCTTTCCAAAAAAGTCAGATTTGGCCTTGTCGCCGCCCCAGTTGGCGCTGTGGCTGTGATATGCTGTTTGAAACTCTGAGCATTAAACGAAACTGAACTGAACCACAATGCGCTAAGGGGTATTTTTCTTTGGCATATCAGTCGAATATCGTGTCTTTCGACGACGGACGCCGTGCGTCTTCGGCACGTCGTGACGCTGCTGTGTCTTATCGCGCCTCTTCGCGCGCGGGGCATGCATCCGGCGCGTCCCGCACTGCCCGCGGCGCAACGCTGGTGGAATACCCCCAAGTGTCTGTGATTGCCACGCCCGACCTTTCGTGGTCCAGCCCGTTCAGGCAGCAAGATTCGCGCGCTGCGGCCCCCGCGCGTTCGCGCGCTGCGGCTGGCAGCCCCAAGGCTTCCCGCGCAACGGCGCGCAGGGCAAGCTCCACCGCATACTTGGACTACACAGCGCCTTCGCCCGCGCCCGCAGGCCGTGCCAGCAGGCGCTCTGCCAGCGCGTTTGCCACTCCTGCGCAGGCCGCCCCGCTGCGCAGCGCTTCCAGGCGGCGCCCTGCCAGCCAACCGCGCTCTGCCTTCGCCCAGCCGGAAGACGACCAGTTCGAAATACAGGATCAGCCAGCAAGCAGCCTGAAGTCCAAGCTGGAAGGCCTAAAGCAGTCGCGCACCAAAAGCCGCGCCGAAAAGCAGTTCAACCGCCAATACGCCGGCCCGCGCACCGCTTCGGCCACCGCAGAAGCAGCCCCCCGCGCTGCCGTGTACAAAGGCGAAATGGGCACCCAGCACAAGAAAGCCACCCGCATGCAGGGCGAACCTGCCGCGCAAGCCGGCGTGAAAACCGCCCGCAGCCGCGCGCAGAAGCGGCCGTTTTTCTACAACCCGTTCTTCATCATAGCCACGGGCGTGGTGGCGTGTGTGCTGTTCGCATGCATGTTCTTGTATCCCACTGCGCAGCAGTACTACCTTTCGCTGCGCTCCCACGACCAGCTGCAAGCCGAATACGATGCCGTCACGGCCCGCAACAACGCCTTGCAGCAGCAGATCAACAGCCTGTCTTCGGAAGAGGGCTTAAAGCAGTACGTGCACGACCAGTACGGCTGGGTGAGCCCCGGCGAAAACGCCGTGGTGGTGCAGGGCCTAAGCGACGGCTCCGAAAACGGCCTGAGCGGCGTGGCCGCCAACGTGGTGGCAGGCAGCGTAAAAGCCCCCGACACCTGGTACTCCGGCGTGCTAGATCCCTTCTTCGGCTACACGCAGTAGCCCGCATCTGCGCGCCAGCCTGCGGCCCTGCGCCCGCGCCGGTCTGCCGGTAACCCCTCCCCTTGTTTTTCCCGTGCAGGGGCACAAATTTCCCCCGCAGCGCACCAAGTTTGATAACATGCAAAGGGTGCCCGTGGGGGTGTGGCGGAATTGGCAGACGCAGCGGACTTAAAATCCGCCATCTTCGGATATGTGGGTTCGAGTCCCACCACCCCTACCAGTTAAAGAACGCAGGTCATACAGATAAGCTGGAGCTCATGACAAAAACGGTTACACAGATCATGCAAGAAGTGGGCAAGAAGCCCGCTACGTTCGAAGAATACCTGCAGCTGTACGCCCAGCCTGTGGGCGACCTGGTGAATTCTTACATCCCTAAAGGCGAACATCCGGACATGGAAACCTATCTGTACGGCCCGCTAACGAAGTACAGCGAAAACGGCGGCAAGCGCCATCGCCCGCTCATCTGTTTCGCAGCGTGCGCGGCGGTGGGGGGCAACATGGACCTGGCTATGTCGGCCGCGGCGGCCATCGAGCACTTCCACACGGCCGCCCTCATCCACGACGACATTGCCGACGACGCCAAAACGCGCCGCGGCAAGCCCTGCATGCACTTGGTAGAAGGCCTGGGCCTTTCCGTGAACATGGGGGATTTGGGGCTGTACCTGGTGAACGGCACGGTCGTCAACGACGAATCGCTTGACCCAATGGTGCGCCTGCGCGTGATTTCCGAACTGCTGGATATGACCTGCAGCACCATCGAAGGCCAGGCGCTAGATATTGGCTGGGCGCGCGACGGGCGCTACGACATCACGCCCGAAGACTACCTGTGCATGGCCAGGCACAAGACCGCCTTCTATTCCGGCGGCGTGCCCTTGGCCGTGGGCGCCATCGTGGGCGGCGCGTCCGAAGAAACGGTTGAGGGCCTGCGAAAGTTTGGCCTGGACACCGGCTTGGCCTTCCAGATCCAAGACGACTTGCTAAACCTGGTGGGCGAAGAAGAAAGCGTGAAGAAGGACTTCCGCAGCGACATCACGGAAGCCAAGCGTACGTTGGTGATGGTCCACTGCCTGCAGCACTCCACGCCTGAAAACCGCCAGCGCCTGATAGACATTCTGAATGCGAAGACCGAAGACGCGGCCTTGTTGGAAGAAGCTGTGCAGATAATGCAGGCTTCGGGCTCCATCGAATACGCGCGCAATTACACCCGCACGCTGACCGAAGAAGCCAAGGCGCGCTTGGTGGACATCCTGCCGCCTTCGGAAGCGCGCGACGTGCTGCTTTCCATGGCAGACTATTTCATCAACCGCTTGAAGTAGGCGCCATGGACACTTTTGCTCTAAACGACAGCGGCGCGGCCGTTGAGGACATCCAGCAGCGATTGGTGCTGGTGGGCTGCTTGCCGCAAGATGGCGTCAGCGGCGTGTTCGACGCGGAAACGGCCGCCGCGGTGCGGGCGTTTTGCAAGCAGGCCAGCCTGCCCGAAACCGACCAGGTGGACAACAAGGTGTGGGCGGCCTTGGTGGACGCGTCCTTTTCCATGGGCGATCGCACGCTGTATTTGCGCATGCCTTACCTGCACGGCCACGACGTGCGCGAACTGCAGCAGGTGCTTTCGGCCTTGGGCTTTGGCTGCGGCGGCGTGGACGGCATCTTCGGCGCCCACACCGAAGACGCGCTGCGCCGGTTCCAGGTGAACATGGGCCTGCCCGACGACGGCATAGCCGGTGCCTACACCTTTGCTGCCATAAGGCGCCTGCATCATTCTTGGGAAGACAAAGACCTGGTGCCGGACGCCAAAGAACTGGGCTTTGCCCGCGCGGCGGACGTGCTGGAAAGCAACGCGCTGTGCCTGTACGGCACGCAGCCGTTCACCCGCAGCGTGGCGGCGCGCATGTCCAACCTGGCGCTGGCCACCAACCCATCTTCGAAGATTACCAGCGCTGATTCGCTTTTGATGGCGCCCGACGAAGACATGCTGCGGGTGCACGTGGTGCTGCCCGAAGAACGCACGGGCAAGGTGCCTCGTGTGACCTACCAGCCGGAAGAAAGCTTGGCGCTGCGCCTGCGCACGGCCTGCCACGCGGCGCGCAATGCCACCAACAAGCAGGTTGCCGTGCAGCTGCCGGGCCAAGTGTGGGAAGACGCCGGGGAAGGGCGTTCGGCGCAGCACTTCGCCATCACGCTGCTTGACGCGCTGTGTTCGGCGCTACAATAGGGAAAAGCCGTTCCCGCGCTGGGGCGGCGCTTATAGATTGGAGTTCACATGGCGCGTCCCATGACTATGGCCGAAAAGATTTTGGCCGCCCATGCCGGCCTGGACGAAGTGGTTCCCGGCCAGCTGGTGGAATGCAACCTTGATTTGGTGTTAGCCAACGACGTTACGGCCCCCATCGCCATCAAGAAGGTGGCCGAAATAGGCGTGGACAAAGTGTTCGACCCCACCCGCGTGCTGCTGGTGCCCGACCACTACACCCCCAACAAAGACATCGCCGCCGCCACGCAGGCGAAGATTGTGCGCGAATTCGCCCACGAACAGGGCATCACCCATTATTGGGAAATTGGCTGCGTGGGCGTGGAACACGCGCTGTTGCCCGAACAGGGCGTGGTGGGCGCGGGTGACCTGATCATAGGCGCCGACAGCCACACCTGCACGTACGGCGCGTTAGGCGCGTTTTCCACGGGCGTGGGTTCCACGGACGCCGGCGTGGGTTTCGCCACCGGCAAGGCGTGGTTCAAGGTGCCCGAAAGCATCCTGTTCAAGGTGGAAGGGCAGCTGCGCCCCGGCGTTACGGGCAAGGATGTCATCTTGCACATCATCGGCAAGATTGGCGTGGACGGCGCGCTGTACTGCGCCATGGAGTTCACGGGCAGCGCCATTCGCAGCCTTTCCATGGACCAGCGCCTGACCATTTCCAACATGGCCATAGAAGCCGGCGGCAAGGCGGGCCTCATTGAAGTTGACGACGTTACCCGCGCCTACATGGACGGCCGCGTGGAGCGCCCCTACACCGAATACCATTCCGACGCGGACGCCACCTACAAGCAGGTGGTGGAAATTGACGCCGCCGATATTGAGCCCTGCGTGGCGTGGCCGCACCTGCCGTCTAACACGCATCCGGTCAGCGAATCGCGCCACATTACCATTGACCAGGCCGTTATTGGCAGCTGCACCAACGGGCGTTTGGAAGACATGCGCCAAGCCGCCGAAGTGCTGCGCGGGCGCAAGGTGAACCCCAACGTGCGCTGCATCATCATCCCGGCCACCCAGCAGGTGTATCGTGCCTGCATGGAAGAAGGCCTGATGGAAGTGTTCTTAGACGCCAACTGCGCCATTTCGGCCCCCACGTGCGGGCCGTGCTTGGGCGGCCACATGGGGTGCTTGGCCAAGGGCGAACGCGCCGTGGCCACCACCAACCGCAACTTCGTGGGCCGCATGGGCCATCCGGAATCGGAAGTGTATCTGGCTTCGCCGGCCGTGGCTGCGGCCAGCGCGGTGGCCGGCCACTTGGCCCTGCCGGAAGACTTGGACTAGGAAAGGAAGGCCATCATGCAATTCAAAGGCACCGTGTACCGCTGCGGGCGCGACATTGACACCGACGTTATTATCCCGGCCCGTTACCTGACCACGTCCGACCCGGCTGAATTGGCCAAGCACTGCATGGAAGACCTGGACACCGAATTCACCAGCAAGATTTCCCAGGGCGACATCATTGTGGCCGACGAAAACTTCGGCTGCGGGTCCAGCCGCGAACATGCCCCCATCGCCATCAAGGCCGCGGGCATAGACGTCGTGATTGCGAAAAGCTTCGCGCGCATTTTCTACCGCAACTCCATCAACATTGGCTTGGCCATCATGGAATGCCCGGAAGCGGTGGATGCCATTTCCAACGGGGACACCGTTTCGGTGGACGCCGACACGGGCACCATCACCAACGAAACCACCGGCCAAACCTTCCAGGCCCAGCCCTTCCCGCCGTTTTTGCAGGAAATCATTGAAGAAGGTGGCCTGATAGCCCGCACCCGCAAAAAGCTAGGCGTGGCATAGCGGCGCAACCCCACAGAAAGGTCCCAACCATGAGCACCACTTACAACATCTGCTTGCTGCCGGGCGACGGCATCGGCCCGGAAATCATCGCTGAAGGCGTGAAGGTTCTGAACGCCGTGGGCGCGAAGTACGACACCACGTTCACCTACACCGAAGCGCTCATTGGCGGCTGCGCCATCGATGCCACGGGCAATCCGCTGCCGCAGGAAACGCTGGATGCCGCCCAGGCGTCCGACGCCGTGCTGTTAGCGGCCGTGGGCGGCCCGAAGTGGGATTCAACCGACAGCTCCAAGCCCCGCCCCGAACAGGGCCTTTTGGGCATTCGCAAGGCGCTGGGCCTGTACACCAACCTGCGCCCCGTGCAAATCTTTGAAGCGTTGGCGGATGCTTCCACGCTGAAGCCCGAAGTGGTGGCCGGCACCGACGTGATGATTGTGCGTGAACTGACCGGCGGCCTGTACTTCGGCGAGCGCCACCGCTACTACAACGAAGAAGGCGCAGGCACAGACGGAGCCCCTGGTCAGCGCGCCGTGGACACCCTGGTGTACAGCGAATACGAAGTGGAGCGCATCGCGCGGCAGGCCTTCGAAATTGCCCGCAAGCGCAACAACAAGGTGACCAGCGTGGACAAGGCCAACGTGTTAGACACCAGCCGCATGTGGCGCGAAGTGGTGCATCGCATTGGCGCCGAAGAATACCCGGACGTGGAACTGAACGACATGTTGGTGGACAACACCGCCATGCAGCTGGTGAACTGGCCCAAGCAGTTCGATGTGATAGTCACCGAAAACATGTTCGGTGACATTCTGTCCGACGAAGCATCCATGATCTCCGGTTCGCTGGGCATGCTGGCATCGGCTTCGCTGGGCGACGGCGTGGCGCTGTACGAACCCAGCCACGGCAGCGCGCCGGATATTGCCGGCCTTGGCATTGCCAACCCGCTGGCGCAGATTCTTTCTGTGGAAATGATGCTGCGCTACAGCTTCGGCATGGGCGAAGCGGCCGACGACATCAAGCGCGCCGTGACCAAAGTGCTAGACGAAGGCTGGCGCACAGGCGACATCAAGCAGGCCACCACGCCTGCCGAAAAGCTGGTGGGGACCACCCGCATGGGCGATTTGGTGGTAGCCGCGCTGTAGTCGCGCCGCTGCGGTTCTGCTACCCTGAACCCATGCTGTTTAATTGGTTTCATAAGAAGTACAAAGACACCACGGTACCCCCGCAGTCGGAGCAAAAGCCGCTGGACAAGCCCGTTATGGCCCGGTGCGTGGCGCCGGGCGTATACGAGCTGTCCGAGCGTGCTTATGCCAGCGTGAGCATTCTGCCAGACGCCGTGCCCCCGGCAGGCACAAACAACCAAGCGCAGGCCCCGCATCGTTCCTCGCAGGCGCTGGCGAACCAAAGCGCCGACGGGTATCCGGTATATGGGTGTTTGCGCGGCGCGCTGAAGGCCCCCAACCAGCATGATTGCTACGTGGTGGCCTTCATGGATGCGAACCATTTCCGCGTGTTAGGCTACATAGATCGCTATGGCCGCGTGTTCCAAACCAGCGGCGAAGTGCACGTGCCGCCCGCGGAATACCCCGCCGTGGCCTTCGCCCGCTATTTGACGCGCATTGGGAATGACGTGGAAACGGGCGCGGTGGAGCTGTACAGCAAAGCGGGCCAGATTACCTATCCCGCCAACTACAAGTGCGAAAACGACCGCTACACGCTGTACGGTTCGTGGTTCGACTTCAGCGTGACCGGGCAAGACCTTTCGCTTGACGATGCCTTGGCCCGCGCTTACCTGGCGTTTGTGTTCCGCCCGATGCTGTATAACCTAAGCGTTCCGCACCGCGACCTTGCGGTGGTAGATCAAATGCTGGAAAACGCGAAACGTCCGCTGAAGGCCCTGATGCGCGTGGTGAACACCATGGAAAGCGCCGAAGCGGACCCCGCGCAGACGCCGCCCGCCCTGGGGCGCAGCTTGGCATATTGGCTGCGCGAAGCAGGCATAACCGAATGTCAGCCGCTTATTGACGCCTATCAGGACGGCGCCCTGTCGCTGTCTTTGAACACCCGGTTCGCCCACCTGTACAACTTGGTCAACGAAGCCAACTGCGACATTCCCCAGCGCACGCTGTGGAAGATTGAAGGCGCGCTGAACCGGTTCCGCCTGGTGGGGGACCTGGCGAATGACCAAAAGACCGTCCTTTCGCTGGAACAGTGCAATGCGCTGCAGTTCGGATTGTTCGACCACTTGGCCGACCAAGCGCCCGATGTGTCGCGCCCGCGCGACACCAACTGGGACCACCCCACCACCGAATGGGACGTGCGTTCTGGTATTGCGCGCGGCATGGAAAGCCTGCGGCTGCCGCTGCGCTTTGAAGTGGAATTTCGCTGCAACCTGGAACTTGGCCAGGTGTTCTTCCAGTTCATGGTGCCCGATGCATCCATGATGCCGGCGGTGCGCTGGCAAAAAGCAGCACCCGATGCGTCCGGGCAAGGCAGCTTGCTGCCGGGCGTGCTTCCCACAAGTGGGTGGGTGTTGCAGTCGGCCGAACAGCGCGAAGGCATGGCCTACGACTACGCCGTGCGCCTGGGGCTGCTGTTGGCCGCAGTGGCGCTGCGGCAAAGCTGCCACATACACAACGTGACGCTGCGGGCCATCTATTTCAGGGAAGAAGAAGACCAAGCCCCGGCCAAGGTTGCCTACCTTACCTGCCTTTCGCGCGAAACCTTCGCCGACAAGGAAGCGTGGCAGGCCATTGCGCGCTTGGATCCGCGGCTGCTGGTGAACAACATGGCCGCCAGCGCAGCCCCGGCGGGTTGGTTTGGCGACATGACCTTGGACTTCCAGCAGCTGCAGCTTTCCCCGGAAAAGCTGCTGGGCAACGTGCTGGAAAGCATTCGCGAAGCCGACGTGGCCCACGCCCAGCCGGTGCTGTTCTCAAAGCCTTCCGTGATAGCCTTAGGAGCGCAAGACGCCACCGGCCTGGAAATCAATTACAACACCGGGCAAACCATGATTGCCGAAAGCGTGGCGGAATATCTGGCGCAGGTTCCTTCTGAGCCCGAAAGCTTCAAGGTGTTGCGCGAAGTGCAGCGGCGCTCCGACGACCCGCAGGTATTCGAAGCGTGCAACCGCGTGATGGGCCAAATTGCCGAAGGGCAGTTGGACCTGACCGACCAAAACCAGGTGATGAGGGCCTTCATGGGCCCCGACACCTTCGTGGACGCCGCCGACGCGGCGGCCCGGATGCGCCTGAACGCCTTCGTGCAGGGCGGCGGCCCTGCCATGGCGGGCAATCCGGATTTGGCCCGGGCCAACCAGCAAGCCATGGATTCGCTGCGGCGCACGGTGGAAGAAGCCCAGGCGGCCGGCGTGTTTCAAGACAACGAGCAAACGGTGTACCGCGTGTTTGACTCCACCGCTTCGCGCGTAGTGTACAACGCGGTGCGCAACGGGTCGCTTACGGTGCCCGGCCTGGACCTTTCGGCCGACCGCGGCAAAAAGGTGCATTTGGCGTCGGACGGTTACTACTACTGCTGCCTGGAGCTGCTGAAGCTGATGGAGCAGTCCTTCGGCCATCACGACGACGCGCTGCGCTACGGCAAGCTGTGCCTGCGCATGGCGCCTACCATGGCGGCGGGCTATCGCCAGATGGCGCGTGCTTACATGCTAAGCGGCGACTTGAATTCTGCCCGGGAAACGCTTCTGTGCGCCCTGCGCTTCGTGACCGCGCCCGACGATGTGGCGCTGATGTATTACCAGCTGGCCTACGTGGAATGGAAGGCCGGCCATGCGCGCGTGGCCGTGGCGTGCTATCTGAAGGCCATAGTGGATTCCGTGGAACTGCGCGACCAAGCCACCAACGAACTGCGCGCGCTGATATCCGAAGAGCATCAGCCCGTCATGGAGGTTTCCGCCATTCCTTCGGTGTTTCAGGACGCAGGAATCCCGCTTGCGCCTAACGAAGAGATTTTGGCCCTGCTGCGCCGCGCTTCCCGTGCCGCCGTGAACGAAGGCCTGGTCCCCGCCGCCAAAAACATGCTTTCCGTGCAGCTGCACTACAACCACGACGACATCTTGGCTCACGTGCTGCGCTCGCTGGGGTAGACCGCTCCCCAGGGCGTGGCGTCCGCGGCAGGCGCGGGGGTGCGCCAG
>JAUNIP010000038.1 GCA_030523425.1 Coriobacteriia bacterium | reverse complement strand
AAAGCGGTGCGTTCGGCGGCTTGGGGGCGCCTGCCCGCTGTTGCTTTCGCTCAGGAACGGAGAAAGGCCGCCTTTCGCGCGCCGGCAGGTGCCTTTTCGCGAACGGTCCGCGCGGAGAATTCAGCTGACCAGGGGTTTTGCAGATGCAGCCGCGCGGCAAGGCAGGAAGGATGCCGCCGGCAACGCGCATTCGCAGGCTTTCTCCGTTCCTGAACGAAAGGCGCTGCCCGGACGTGCCCGAGAAACGGCCTTGCGGGGCGGTTTCTCCGTTCCTGAACGAAGCCTGCGGCCGGGCAACGCATCCCGCGCCCGGTGCTGGAGTGTGGGGTGTGTGCCCCCGACCCTGAAGGGATTGTTTTCGCAGATAGCCTGGTTTTTCTCGGGCAGAATCTGGGATAATGCTAGGTGTTGCTTGTGTGTCCCGGTACTAAGGGGCACACGGGTGTACGCGTGCCTTCCATTGCCGTGCCGGAAAGGTTGCCTCATGAGCTCCCCGCTTGATTTCAACCATGACGACAAGACGCAGCTGATGGAGTACCACTACGCCAACGGTGACTACTCCGGCGGCGGCCCCGGCCAGCCTCAGGTTGGCTGCGGCCAGGCGCTGAGGGTCTTTTTCGGCGTGGCGCTGGCGTTTGCTGGCTTCTGCTGCGTGCGCTACTACGGCGACTTCGGCAGCTGGCTGACGCTGGTCGCCGGCGTGGGCCTGCTTGTGTGGGCATGGGTCGCGCGGAGAAAGTGACCGCACCGAACACTCACTTGGCAGCGAGCGCTCCAGCGCAACGCCAAGGCTATCGTGCATGCGGTGGGGCCCGACTTCGGCAGCACGCCGCGGGCCTTCCGCAATCTGTTCGGAAAACGCAACCCGTACACCTGTGCCCTCGTCCCCGAAGGGGTTGTTTGCGCAGATGAGGATACAAAAACGGGTTGCGGACACAGGTGTACGGGTTATGTCCGGCGTACCACCCCGGAGAGCGTTTCGTGCCACCCAACGTTCTACCAAAAAATCGTGCCACCCCGAAGGATGGCACGAAGGAAAATCTAACCAGCCAGGGACCCGACCTACAGCACTCCCCCGTCGATGGCGTTCACCAGGATGGTGGCCGCCCGGCCTCGGAAGATGTCCTCGCCGGGGCGCAGGGACCGGGTTCCGTCATCGTTGTCGTAGCCGGAGAGCACTCCGTTCTCCAGCGCCCAGGCGCAGCCCTCGCGCGCCCAGGTGCTCACCTGGCCCGCGTCGGCGATGCGGGAGGGCAGCGAGGCCTCGTCGCCCGAGCCGTTCTGGATGCGGCACAGGATCACGCACAGCATCTCGGCGGACAGCTTCTCCTCGGGGCCGAAGGTGGTGGAGTTGAAGCCCCTGATGTAGCCCGTCTCCACCGCCCAGTTGATGGCGGCCGTGTAATAGGCGTTGGACGCCACGTCGGCCATGCCGCTGGTGTTGGCGGCCTGGCCCTTGTAAGCCGCGGCCTCTTCGGGGTTGAAGTAGCGCCACAGCACCACAGCGAACTGCCCGCGCGTCAGCGGGTCCATGGGCCCGAACAGCCCGGTGGGCTTGCCGCTGGCATCCGTGTAGCCGCTGAACAGGCCCAGGTCTGCCGCGCGGTACACGCTGTTGTAGAACCACTGGCCCACAGGGTCGGTCACGTCGGAGAACTGCTTGGCGTCCGCCCGAGCAAGGGCGCCCTGGGCGGCAGTCAGCGCGGCGGCTGCAGCGTCCACTTCGGCCTGCGTGCCGGGGTTCGCCAGCTGGGCCTTTGCTGAAGCAAGCGCCGTCTGGAATGTGGTCCAGGAAGCCTGTGTGTACACGCCGCGGGCAACCGCCTGCGCGGCGCTCACGGCCGCGGCGAGCGCTGCGGTGTCGATGTCGCCCGGGCCGGGGTCGGGGCTGGGTTCGGGGCTGGGGTCGGGCGCGGGGCTGGGATCCAGTTTCGGAATGGCCTCGGTGTAGGTGTGCGACGGGTCGTTCGCGCAGGTGTAGGTGCGCACGCCCTCCTCCGTCTCGGTGGGCTGCTTGGTAACCACGCCGTTGTCCCAGGCGTGACCCAAAGGCCGCCCATCCACGTGGCTTCGGGATAGCTCGGCACCGCACGCAGCGCAGTAGACAACGGAATCGTAGGAGCCGGCCTGCGTGCAGGTTGCGCCCTGGATGTTCTCTTGGACAGCATCGGCGGCCGTGTGGCCCGCAGCTGGCACGGTGCGCTGGGCCACCAGAACCTCGCCGCACGTGCCGCAGTGGCTGCCCTCGGTCAGGCCGGCCTGCGTGCAGGTGGGTGCCACGGCAGCGTCGGTGGCCGCGGTGTGGCCGGTGGCGGGCACTTCCTTGTAGGTGGTGTAGTCGCAGCGTCCGCAGGCGTCGTAGGCGTCCCAGCCGGCCTGGGTGCAGGTGGGCGCCTGGGCATCGTGGTGCACCAGGTCATGGCCCAGGGCGGGGATGTCTTCGGTACGGGTCTGCCCGCACGTGGTGCAAGCGTAGGAACGGACACCCGCCTGCGTGCAGGTAGGGGCCGCCGTCACCACGCCGGCGTTCCATGTGTGAGCATGCAGGCTTTCCTGCCCTGCCACCAACGCTTCGCATGCATAGTCTATCTCAGCCTGAGTAGCAGAGGCGTTCGCGTACACCGCCTTCGCAGCGCTTAAATCCTTTTGGAAAGCGTCCCATGAGTCTTGTGTGTACTCTCCGCGCTCAACGGCTTCGGCAGACGCAATGGCAGCTTCCAGACCCGTAACGTTTATGGGCGTAATCGAAATCTTGGCGGAAAGCCGGTCGTTGGTGGCAGCAATCGTCACGTCGTCAGTGCCGCGACCAACCGTATAACTGCCCCTCTGATCTACCGAAACCACGTTAGAATCAGAAGATGCCCAGGTGAAACCCGTGTTTTCAACCTTTTGGTAGCGGAAGGAGTTGTACCCCCAAATAGTCAAGGTGTTGTCGCCGGCATCACGCAAGTACAGCTGAGGGTCATACGTGTCCAGCGAGATGTCGATGCCGTGGACAGCCTGCGCATCGGCAGGCTGCGTGATTGTCGTTGCCGCGCCGTTCCCGAAGCACTGCGTCCAATAATAGGTGCCACATGAGTAAAACACGCCGATGCCCACAGACGCATAGCCACTGCCCAATATATTGGCTTTGTGCCCAGAGGAATTCATCCATCCGTCCATCACGCTTGATGGCGACCCGTAGCCCGCGGCGATGTTCTCTCCGTTCATTTTGGAGCACGCGGTATAGCAGGTATCGCCGTTGGGGCGTGTGTGGCTATAGTAAATAGAAGTCTCCGCCGCGCGCTGCATGGCGGCATCCAACAGGTCGGCGTCCATGGCCAAGGCGCCAAGCCCAGCCGCAGCGCGTTCTTCGTTCACCAGGCCAAGAACCTGGTAGGCATAATCGTACATGTCGGTGCCGGCCACATAGACAGTGGCATCGTAGACAACATAATCCCCGCTAGAGGTTTTAGTCATATAGCTGGGATAGTCCGGATTGGGGAAGCTGCTGCAGCCGGAAAACGCCGTGCCGGAAACGAAGCGGAGGTTTTCGCCGAAGGGAAACGAATTGATGGCCGTCTGCATGAACGCCAGTCTGTAAATTCTCTCCACGTTCTTGCATCCGGTCACTTCCGCCAGCTTTGTGCAACCACCAAAGGCTCCGTAGTTTATCTGCGTCACGCTGTCGGGGATATAGATGCTGGTTATGGCCGAATAGGCGAAGGTGGAATTGCCGATGACCGTTACGTTTTCACCTAAGGTGACACTGGAAAGTTTCGTGCAATGGTAGAACACTTCCCAGCCGGCATAATTGCCCAGGTCGGTGATACCGTTGCCTATCACTACGCTTTCCAGGCTTTCGCAATAGCCGAAGGCGTTGGCCAGGATGGTCTCGCAGCTGTCGGGGATGACCACGCTGGTAATGCTGGTGCCGTAGAAGGCATAGTTGCTGATTTGCTTGAGGCCTCCGGGGAGGGTTATCTGCGAAAGCGGGGCATAGATGAATGCCTGTGAAGCAATTTCGGTGACAGTGGAAGGGACGTCATACGTGGTGTTTGTTTTCGCGGGGCCGTAGCGGTAAAACGTTGTCCCGTCCTTGGAAAGCAGGCATCCGTCTTCCACCTTGAAGTTGACGCTGTCAGCCGGCACGTTGATGGTTTCTAGATTGGTAGAGCCGGTGAAGGGGTCAAAGTGTTTCCAATATGAATAGCTGTCAGATCCGCTTGAAACGTTTGTGGACTTGTAGAACGGCTCAACATTGGCACCTAAGGTGACGCTGGTCAGGTTTGCACATCCCGCAAACGCGCCTTCTCCTATGGTGGTAACGCTGTCCGGCAGTTCGATGCTGGTGATGCCGGAGTATTCGAATGCGTAGTTGGCTATTTCTTGCACGTTGGATTCGGGTGCGAATTTCACGGTTGTCAGGTTGGACAGGCGGTAAAACGCGAAACCCGAAATAATGGTCACGCTGGAGGGTATGGTGATGGTGGTCACCTGATCCAAGTACTGGGCCTTTTCGCTACTGGTTGCGCTGGAGAAGCCGAATCCCACCACCGGCGTGCCGTCGATTTCAGATGGGGGCTCGATGGCGGTGTCCGTGCCGTAATAGCCACTCACCCAGATTTGTCCGCTATTAGCGCCGTTGTAGTAGAAGTACCCCCAATCGCCATAGCGCAGTTCGTCTTGGACAGCCAAAAGGGATGCTCCGTCCGTGGTGTCGTCTGCCGGGAGCAAGGCTTCTGTTGTTTCGTAAGCGCTATCGCCTGTTTGGGATGCGGCCCCTTCAAGACCGTTAGCGTTGGGTACGTTTCGGGCAATCAGGGGACACCCCGATACGTCGAGCGCTTGAGCGCCGCCTGCCGCATCACCGACGATGGCCGCTTGGGTGGTGATGGCCGCGCTTTCTTGCGCCAGCGTTGGCGTCGGGCAAAGCCCCACAGCAAGAACGACCGCTAGCGCGGATCTCAGGCATTTCTCAAAAATCTTCTTCATGGCAGCCTCCCAAAATATCAGGCAGTAGCTGGGGCAATTCAATGCACTAATACACTAACTATACGCCAACAAGAAGCAACAAACTGCAACACAAGAAGCCAAAAATTACAGCGTCACCCCGCCGTCAAATACCCAACACTCCCCGCCCCGTCAATCACAAAGTAAGCCGCCGAAGAACGTGTGGCCGAATAGGTGGTACGCGAAAACGCAACCTACGAAAACGCAACCCGTACTCGTATGCCCACCGTTTGCTTTGTCGTATTTATTGAACCAACATGGCACAACAGACGGTGAAGTGTCATGACGACCATGTCATGCGAAGTGTCATGCGCCGGTGCTTACTGTGCCGTTAAACGCGGACTCTGAAGTACGCGGCTCCGGCGCCTTCGCCTAGAACTTCGTAGCGGTCGGGGAAGCTCATGAGGAGCTTCTTGAGCGTGGATGACCTGTAATTGCCGGGCGAGAAGTCGGGCTGTATTCGGCGCAGATATATCCCGGCGGCTGACAAGTGGACGTAGCCGTTCTCGTCTTGGAGCTCGTCGTGTGCCTGCTTGATCATTTGATGAAGGGCGTTCTGCCCTTCGTCGGGCGATTCGGAGGCGCTGTCCGCTTGGGCCTGGCTTGCGCGGTTTTGGTTTTTGGGGCCGGAAGGCTTGCAGGCCGCGGCCGGCGACAACGGCGTGGAGTCGATGTGCTCAATCCTTATGAACTCATCGCAAGCCTTCACGAAGGACTGCGGCGTTTTGCTTTCGCCGATGCCTATCACGTACTTGCCCTTCTCTCTAAGCCGTATGGCCAGCGGCGTGAAGTCGCTGTCGCTGCTCATGATGGCGAACCCGTCGTATATGCCTTCGCCGCACAGCTCCACCGCATCTATGACAAGCGCCATGTCCGAGGCGTTTTTGTGTGCGACGTAATCGACCTGCTCCATGGGCCGCACCGCCAATTCCCGGCAATAGTCGGGCCACTTCCGCAGGCATTCCTTTGCCCAGTTGCCGTAGGCGCGTCTAAGGGTGACGCGGCCATAGGCGGCTACCTTCTTGATGGCGGCGGCTATGGGTGGCGGGGGCACAGATAAGCCTTGCCCGGGATTGGGCGGGCTTGCTTTGCGGGTGGTGCGTCGTTAATAGGGCGCCGAAGGCGCGTGACTTTTTGCTTGCGCGGCGTGCAGGTATATGGGGTGTGTGCCCATGCGCCCTAGGGGCCGTTTGCGCAGGTGAAGGTGGGAAAACGTGCTTAGGGCACAGGAGTACGGGTTGTGCTGCGGTGTTGCGAGAGAGAACAGGGCTAGAGTGTCAATCCGCAACGGGAACATTCGTAGTGTCCCTGTTCGGGAATAGTTACCTTCCGCGTAGAAGATGAACCATGCCCGTATTCTACCGCGTGCTCGCGGCTGTATGGCGCACCACAATAGGTGCATACGTGTTCGTACGTCACGCTCTCGGGTACGTCTACCACATACACGCTGTCATGTCCCAGCGCGTCAGCGCCCTTGGCTCCGCACATGGAGCACACCGACGCTTCGGTACAGGTGGCCTCGCTGTAGTTGTGCGGCAGCACATTTCCGGTGGTAACACCGCAGACGGAACAGGTCGCCTTGTGCGTGCAGGTAGCGGCGTTGAAAGCATGCCCCGCCGCCTTCACTGTTACGGTGGAGACAGCGCCGCAGGCGCACTTGTAGGTGGTGATGCCGTCTGTTGTGCAGGTGGGCTCGGTCTTGCTGGTGACGGAGTAGCTGTGCTTGTGGTTGGGGTTGTCTGCGGAGTCGGGGTCCTCAACGCTTCCGAAGTAGCCCCTGTGCACGTAGTACTGTATGGCGCGGGCGTCGGCAGAGTCCACATAGCCGTTGTAGTTCACGTCGGCTTCGGTTGTCTTGGGCGTGACGCCGCATGCCATGTCGTAGGCCATCTGCGCGTCGATGATGTTCACGTTGCCGTCGCCGTTCACGTCGCCGCGTAATGCCGCGAAGGCGGGGGCGGCGCCCAGGGACAGGGCTATGGCCAAGGCTGCGATCGCGATTGCGCTCCTTGCTAGTTTCTTCATTTTGCTGCCCTTCCGTCGCTGACTGCTAGGCCTTTGAACCTTGAATTTTGGTTTCTGTTTGGAGTATACACCAGGGTCGCGGGCTGCGATTGCGCAACGTCTTGCGGGCGGCCCTTGTGGCCGCTGCCCATTTGTGACCTGTGGGGATACTTCTCCCAACGAATTCGTTTTTGTTGGGGGTTTATCTGTATGAAGCAGTTCACTACACTGACTATCGCTGTGCGGATGGCGGGGCTTGAAGATTACCTTGCCCAGGCCCTATCTGTCACGGGCACGGTGCGCCGGGGCAGTGTGGGGTTCCATGTGGAACCTACTGTCAACGGGGACACGGCTTGAAAGGAGATGCCATGAGCAAGATAGAACTGGTGCATGGATCGTGCGCGAACCAGGACGTGGACGTGGTGGTGAACGCGGCCAACCGGTGGCTGCAGGCCGGCGGCGGCATCTGCGGCGCCATATTCGCCAAGGCCGGCCACGATGAGCTGGCGCAGGCGTGCGCCAGGCACCAAACGCCCCTGAGCGACGGCGACGCCGTGATCACCCCCGCGTTCGGCATGCGCAACGCCAAGGCCATCGTGCATGCGGTGGGGCCCGACTTCGGCAGCACGCCGCGGGCCTTCAAGGAACTGTTCGACGCCTACTACAACTCGCTGCGGGTGGCCACGGAGAACGGCCACCGCAGCATCGCGTTCCCCCTGATAAGCTCGGGGATATTCGGCGGCGCGCTGGAGCACCCCGTGGCCGAGTCCGTGAAGCAGTGCTGCCGGGCCTACAAGGCCTTCACCGGGGACTTCCCGGAATGCGACATTAGCGTGAGGCTGTGCGCCTTTTCCTCCCGGGAGATGGCCGAAGCGCAGGCCGAGTTCGCGGCTTGCATGGGGTAGGGCTGGCCGACCAAGGCCTGGGTCTGCTTCCTGATGGGGCGCGAGAAACACTGTAGATTTTTTTCCGGGTGGGAAATGTGTGGGACACCCTAACGGCCCCTGGTGCGGTAAAATACCTATAACGCGAAAAACCTGCCGAAAGGGGACCACCATGCAAGCAAGATACCAGCTGTACGCCGTGCCGCACCCGGCGGGCATGGCCATATACCTGCGCGGGGGCGGGGGGCCGCCCGCCTACGTGATGACGCACCGAAAAAGCCGGGACCTGTTTCGCTACCTGCGCCCCGGCCGCACGCTGCGGGAAGCGCGCGCCTTTCGCCCCGGCCGCAACGCCGCCCAGCAGAAGATGGCGAAAAGCCTGGCGCATGTGGTGCGCGTGGCCGACTGGGTGATAGCCGAAGAGCTGGCGGCGTAAGGGCCGGCCGCGCAACCTATGAAGGAGCCTCATGGCGAAAGACAGCATGCTCAACCTGACCGGGGACAAGTTCAAGTCCTCCCGCCTGGAGCGAAGTGCTGGACGACCACCAGGTGATTGACATCTACACGGGCATGCCCCTGGCAAGCCAGAGCTTCGACCGTCTGGGTCCCTTAAGCATCGACCACTTCATACCCTGGAGCTTCGTGCTGCACGACGAGCTGTGGAACCTTTTGCCGTCCTTCAGGGACGTGAACAGCTCCAAAAGCGACCGTCTGCCCGACCTGGGGGAATACCTGGACGCGTTCTGCCGGCAGCAGTTCGACGCCGTGCTGACGGTGCGCGACCGCGGCCACCGGCGCAAGGCACTGGACTCTTACGTGACCATAGGGGCCGATGTGCGCAACTACGTCAGGAACCAGACGTCCCTGGACCACTTCAGCAACGCGATGGTCGCAACCCTGGATCCGCTGCACCAGATAGCGCGCAACAACGGCTTTTCCCTGTGGCGTCCCCGCGTTGAGCACTGGGTGGTGAGCCTGTGACGGGAAGCGAGGGCCTGGCCTACCGGGAGGCCACGCTGGGCTACTACCGCAAAAACGCCGACGGCTTCGTATGCGAAACGGCGGATGCGGGGATGGCGAAGCTGCAGGCGGCGTTCGCGGGGATGCTGCCCCGGGGCGGCCGCGTGCTGGACCTGGGCTGCGGAAGCGGCAGGGACAGCCTGGCGTTCGCCAGGGCAGGGTTCGACGTGTGCCCCATGGACGGCAGCCCCCAGATGTGCGCCGCGGCCCGCAGGCTGACCGGCCTGCGGGTGGATTGCGCCACCTTCGAGGAATACGAGCCCCAGGGCGTCTATGATGGCATCTGGGCTTGCAGCAGCCTGCTGCACCTGCCCGGTGAAAGGCTTGCGGGCGTGGTGGCGAAGTACGCTGCCGTCCTGCGGGAGGGCGGCGTGTTCTACATGAGCTTCAAGCTGGGCAGTTTCGAAGGCATGCGCAACGGCCGGTGGTTCACCGACATGACCGAGGAGACCCTGCGTGCCGTGTTGGAACGGGTGCCGCTGTTGCGCTTGGAAAGCGCTAAGGTGACGGCCGACGTCCGGCCTGGCCGCGAAGGCGAGAAGTGGCTAAACGCCTGGTGCGTGAGGGTTTAGCTTTTGACGAAGCACCCCCAACTGGCGTAGGCGCTGGCCAAGGGCTGGATCAAAATTCTTCCAGGGTGGGGCATTTGTGGGACACCCTTAGGGCAGCAGATGTGTCACAATGCCCCTAGCGCGAAAATCATGTCGAAAGGGGGCGCCATGTACGAATTCAAACCAGGCGGCGAAGAGGGCACTCTGGAGTTCTACGCGAACGGCTACCACGAGGGCACGGTGCGCGGCGTCACGGGCTACGTGGAGGGCGAAACCACCGCCGAGGACGTGTTCAAGCAGCTGATAGACGGCCACGCCACGGCCGACTTCGAGCCTTTGGACTACGTGGGCTTCACCATGGTGGGCAGCCCCATGGTGCTAAGCTGGAGCATGCCGGACCTGCGGCACCAGGTGTCGCTGAGGGCGGGGGAGTAACGGCGGGCGAAAAGGAACCACTGTGGAGAAGACTGAGCGCATAGGCGGGCTGGTGTTCAAGGAGATTGACCCTCAGGCGCGCAGCGCCGTGGCCGCGGAGCTGCCGGCGGGCAAGCGCAAGGGCATCTACTGCTACGTGTTCAGCAACAACACCTTCTACATCGGCAAGTCTAAGGACATGGTGGTGCGCCACGGCCAGCACCTGCACGAATACAAGGACCGCCCGGACATGCGGGGCGTCGCCATAGCGCGGGCCCTGTTCGCCAGCCTGCCTGCTAAGACGGGCAAGCAGGAGCTGGACGACATCGAGACCGATATGATCCGATGGGCCGAGCGCCAAGGCTGGGAGTTGCAGAACCGGGCGAAGACGAACCGCCCGGGCGACGGCGGCGACATCAAGGTGCTGCTGGACTCAAGCGCCGTGTTCAGGCTGCCTTGGGACAGGGCGAAGCGCTCAAACGCGTGCGTGCCGGCCAAGCTGGGCCGCTCGACACAGAGCCAAGTGAAGCGCCACGACAAGCTGAAAGCGTTGCCGTACTGGTCGGAGCTGCGAGCCCTCCTGCGCCGCTACGTGGCCGAAACCATCCAGGAACCGGCCCACACCGCGGGCACGCTGTGGTCTGCCTCGGCGCTGCCGGGTGGCCGTGAAGGAGCCCCGCCGCTGGTGTGCATAAGCTGTGGGGTGCTGGAGTCGCTGGTTGTATACCGCGAAGGCGACGGGGTGGGCGGATTCCTGAACTGTAAGCGCCCCGCCGAAGACAAGCTGCCCTTCCCAAAGGTCTGGGGGAGCGATAAGGACCAGTACAAAGCCTCGAAGGACGTCATAAGAAGGTACTTCTACAGCCTGGACGAGCTTGAGCGATTGCTTGAAAACGAGCGTCTGCTTAACTGGTGCTGGCGCCTGAACATCGAGATGATGTGGAAGTCCGGCAACCCCAACGTCCGCGCCCTGAACCCGCGCCTGGTGCGGGACCTACTGGGGAAATCGATTTATGGAAATGTTTAGAGTGTACAATGTATAGTACACTCTAAATTAAGAAGAAGTGATATGATTGCAGACAGTGAAAAAGGAAAAGCCT
Organism: Coriobacteriia bacterium; assembly: GCA_030523425.1. Lineage (GTDB taxonomy): Bacteria > Actinomycetota > Coriobacteriia > Coriobacteriales > Eggerthellaceae > JAUNIP01. The sequence continues at coordinate 8,434 of JAUNIP010000038.1, read as the reverse complement.
TTTTGTTCGTCTTGTCAAAGTAACGAAAGGTTGGTTACGACGTGCCACGCGTGCTATTCGTAAAACCTAGGTGGATGCTACATGGATCTCTATGCACACAGTAAAGTGAATGAGCCAGAAACAAGCTGGCAAACGCTCGACGCCCATCTTAAAGGGGTTTCGAAACTGTGCAAAGAATTTGCTGGCCCGTTTGGTGCCGGCGAGTGGGCTGCTGTGGTGGGTTTGGTTCACGATATAGGAAAAGCCTCCGAGGCCTTTCAGAGGCGCATTCGCGGTAGCAATGAAAAAGTCGATCATTCCACGGCTGGTGCGCAGCTGCTTTTTGAAAGGTACGGCAGTACCGTTGGCGTATTGCTGGCGTATTTATGTGCCGGCCACCATGGTGGTCTTCCAAATATGTACGGAACCAGCAGTGCGCTTAGCGACCGTCTTGCAGCGAGTGGCTGCCTAACCGATGAAATGCGCGTGTTAGTCATGCTTCCCGACGCGCAGCAAATGGCCCAAACGCTTCCATCGCCATTAAAATCCATGCTTGACGAAGGCGAAGACAAATTTGCTGCGCCTTTCTTTCTTCATATGTTGTATTCATGTCTAGTAGACGCTGATTGGCTTGATACGGAAAACTTCTGTGATGCCGAACGTTACAGGCTTCGAAACAATGGGACACTGCCCCTCAGCGCGTACGAAGCCAGCCTCAATCAGCATTTCCAAAATCTTGACAGCAAGGCCCAACCTACGGTAATTAACCAAGCGCGAAATGCCATTCGTGAGGAATGCCTAGCTGCAGCTTGCAGCAAGTCTGGGATTTTTACGTTAAACGTTCCGACGGGCGGCGGAAAAACCCTCTCTTCCATGGCGTTTGCATTGCGTCATGCATTGGCCAACGGCCAGAAACGCATTATTTACTGCATACCGTATACGTCCATTGTTGAGCAGACCGCTCGGGTTTACAAAGAAATTTTTGGACGCGATGCAGTACTTGAACACCATTCGAACTATGCCTTGGATGACTACCCAAGCAATTCGGCCGAGGAAGCAGCCAGCGTAACGCTTTCGGCAGAAAATTGGGATTCGTCACTTATCGTTACGACAAATGTCCAATTCTTTGAATCGCTTTATGCTAACAAACCTTCGAAAAGTAGGCGTATTCACAACATAGCGAATAGCGTTGTTGTTTTAGACGAGGTTCAGTCGTTGCCTGATCATTTGCTGAAACCGTGTTTAGCGGCTATGGAGGAGCTGAGCGCGCACTATTCCACGTCTTTTGTCCTATGTACGGCGACGCAGCCGGATTATGAACGAATTTGGCCTTTTGGCACCACGGTGACAGATATCGTTCCCAAGGAGAAGCGCAATGAGCGATTGTTTGAAGAACGGGTAACGATTGACTACGATGGTTTGTGCAGTCAGGAAGATTTGGTAGAACAACTTCTAAAGGAAAACCAGGTCCTCTGCGTTGTGAGCAGTCGTCGTGCTGCTGGCGCATTGTACGATGAAGTTGTTTTTTCGGCCGGTACCGAAGGGGTGTTCCATCTGAGCGCCCAAATGACTCCCGCACATCGCAGTGAATGTCTCAGCGAAATCCGCAAGGTGTTGAGTGAAGGGGGGACGTGTCGCGTTATCTCAACTCAGCTTATTGAGGCTGGCGTTGATGTGGATTTTCCCGTCGTGTACCGCGAACTTGCTGGTATTGATTCGATTCGACAAGCTGCGGGTCGTTGCAACCGGGAAGGAAAGCTCGCTTGTGGGGCGGTTCACGTGTTCGAATGTGATTCTTTCCCGAGCCTAAAAGGCGATCTTGCCACCATGAAGGAGCTAGGAAGAGAGACCATCACTCAAATTGGTGATTCTTTTGGCGAGACGGGGATTAGTTACTTTTTCAAAAGGCGTTTTGCCATACGAGACACCGACAGCTATCAAGGCACTACAGGAAAAGGGCTGGTGAAAGCACTCAACTCGCCTGATAACTTTTTGAAGGCTAATTATGCATTTGCCGATTACGCCGAACATTTCAGGTTTATAGACGATGAAGGGGTGTCTGTTGTGATTCCCCACAATGATCATGCCCGTGCCCTGCTTGACTCGTACGAAAAGGGTTTGTGGGGTGTTCGCCAGTCCCGCCAGCTACAAAGTTACACCATTACAATACCCGTTTACATGAAGAAACAACTTGATGTTGAAGCCGCGCTCATTCAAGTGGGGCCCTATTTAGTGCTTGAGCCCATTCAGGGTTGCGAGCGTTTTTACTCTAGCGAAAAGGGTTTGGAAATCCTGCCTTCAGGAGAGGCTCTGTTTGTATAGGTGAAACTCTTAGATGCATAGGTTTGTCAAGTGATAACTGCGATCAATAGAAAGGAGGAAGTATGGGCCATGGAATAATTGTAGAAGTGTCGGGCGAACGTGCGTGCTTTACGAGGCCAGAGCTTAAGGCTGAGCGAGTGAGCTACGACGTCATGACGCCTTCCGCGGCGCGAGGCATTCTCGAAGCGATCTATTGGAAACCGGAGATTGTTTGGCGTATAGACGCGATACACGTCCTGAACGAAATTAAGTTCGATACGTTTCGGCGCAATGAAGTTGGCTCAAAGGGCAGCTATACCAAAGCTAAGTCTGCCATGAAGACAGGTGCGCGTTTGGCAATTAGCACAACAGACGATAGACAGCAACGTGCAATGACCTATCTGCGTGATGTTCGTTATGTCATTGAAGCGCATTTCGACTTGGTAGATGAAGCGGACAATGATGCTCCGGCCAAACATTACAACATGGTGCTTCGCAGGCTGCGTAAAGGCCAATGCTTCAATCAGCCATATCTTGGCTGTCGCGAGTTTGCTGTAGGCGATATTCGTCTTGTCGAAGACGGTGAAATTCCGCGTTCGTTTTACGAAGGAAGGGAAATCGATTTAGGCTACATGCTCTACGACTTTGATTTTCCTCTGTTTGGTAGTGGAGGGATGCCCGAGCCATGCTTCTTCAGAGCCAAAATGTCCAACGGTAAAATTGATGTTGCCACAGCGCGAGAGCAGGTGGTGAAATGACATCGGTTCTCAACGACCTAGTTTTGTATTACGACCAAAAAGCTGAAGATCCAATAGACGCATTGCCGAAACGAAACCGTTCTCGTGAGAGGGTTTGCTGGGAGTTTTGCCTCAATGATTCTGGCGAACTTGTTTCGGTTGTGCCGCTTTCCCAAGAAGGCAGCAAAAAGCGCGGGACGGATATGTTAGTTCCTGAGCATATAACGCGGTCTTCGGGTGTAAGCCCCTATTTCTTGGTCGATAAGTCTGCATATTTCTTGGGTCTTGACGCGAAAAGGGGAGAGAAGCTGTACGCAGCAGCAAGTGAGTTGCATCACACAGTGCTCGATGGCGTTGACGACCCTGGCGCAATCGCTGTCTTGGCTTTCTTTGATGCGGAGCCCTCTTCGCATGCAATTTCGCAAGAATTGCTTGAACAGCTTACTGGAGATTCAGCGTTCATTGCTTTTCGATTCCTTCCAGACGGCACGCTTGTGCACGAACGTTCTGATGTGTTGGATGCATGGGACGAATATTGCAATTGTGATACGCAGGGACTTCCTATCCATTGTTCCGTGACGGGCAAAGTAGATATTGCAGCTACGTTGTTTCCTCAGGTGAGCGGCTTCCCTGGTGCTACAAGTGCGGGTGCCTCCCTGGTAAGCTTCAATAAGGATGCGTTTTGTTCTTATGGACGCAGTTCTAACGACCAATGCGTAAATGCGCAGATAACGGCCGAAACTGCTTTTAAGGCGGGCACGGCTCTGAACTATCTGGTGAAGACTCCTGGGCATAGGGTTAGTATCGCGGCTGATCAGATGATATTCTGGACAGACGCAGAGTCGACAGAATGCGATGAGCTGGCGCAGCTCATCTTCAATTTAGATAAGCAATTCTCCGCCAACAAAGAGGACGCCGCCAAACTAGAAGAAATCAAACATAAACTTCAACAGATTCGAAAGGGCGTCCCAATAGAGGGTCTTCAGCGCGACACCCGCTTTCACTTACTTTCAGTTGCTCCCAACGCAGGTCGGCTTTCGGCTCGCTTTTATGAGGTTGGAACAATGGGCCAGCTGGAAGACAACTTCCGGCTGTATTTGCAGGACACAGAGATGGTTGGATTGCGTGGCCAGAGTTTGCGCCCGGGGTCGTTCAATTATTATCTGCGCCTCACGGCAGCGTTTAACGAATCAAGCAATATCCCCTCCACGCTTCTTTCGAACACTATGAGAGCAGCGCTTAAGGGGTTCCCCCTGCCGGATGCGCTGTATCAGGGCGCATTACAGCGGATGCGCGTTGACAAAGGGTTTGTTAGATCAAGCAGGGCACCCAGGGACGTATCTGGTGATCGTGCGGCATTGATGCGCGCTTATTTGATTAGAAAAGCCCGACATTCCAAAAATTCAGACAAGGAAAGGAGCCTTACCGTGGCACTAAACGAGGACAACACGAACGTCGGTTATCTTCTTGGCCGGTTATTCGCTATCTTAGAAAAGGCGCAAAAAGATGCCGTGAACCCCAGCGCCACCATCCGTGATCGTTATATAGGAGCTGCGTCTTCAAACCCCTCTACGGTGTTCCCTCAGTTGTTGAAGACGGCGCAATATCACATTTCGAAAGCGAACAGCAGTGTGTATATCGACCGCCTTATCCAATCAGTTATGGACAAAATCGATGGCACTGGTGGTCTCCCGAAAACGTTAGGGTATGACGATCAGGGAATGTTCTTTATTGGTTACTACCAGCAGAAAACTGCCATTTACATCAAGCGTGACCAGGCAAGTGCCGAGGTCGTCGAAGAAACGGAGGAATAATTATGTCTCAATATATTGGAAATCGCTACGACTTTGTTCTGTTCTTTGACGTGGAGAACGGCAATCCCAATGGCGATCCCGATGCTGGCAACATGCCGCGAATTGACCCCGAAACAGGTATCGGTGTCGTTTCGGATGTGTGCCTCAAGCGCAAGATTCGCAACTATGTCGAACTGGTGAAAAGCGACGGCGATGCTAATAGCAGCGGTAGTCACCGGTTCAATATCTACATTCAGGAAAAGGCAGTGCTTAATGCAAAGCATGAACAGGCTTACATTGCAAACGACCTCGAGCCTAAGTCAAAAACTTTGCCAAAGGAAATTGAGGATCAGATTCGTGTTACGAAATTTATGTGCGACAACTTCTACGACGTGCGGACTTTCGGCGCCGTGATGACCACGGAAATCAATTGTGGCCAGGTGCGTGGACCTGTGCAAATGTGTTTCGCACAATCCGTTGATCCCATTATCCCCCAGGAAATGAGCATCACGCGCATGGCTGTCACTAACGAACGGGATATAGACAAAGAACGCACGATGGGCCGCAAGCAGTATGTACCCTATGGGCTCTACCGCACGGAAGGCTTCATTTCGGCCAACTTGGCAGAAAAGACGGGTTTCGACGACGACGATCTTGATCTTTTACTTGAGGCTCTCATGAATATGTTTGAAAACGACCGCAGTGCTGCTCGTGGTCTCATGACTTCGCGCAAACTTGTTCTGTTCAAACATGAAAGCGTGCTTGGCAATGCGCCTGCGCGCGCATTGTTTGATGCGGTGAAAGCCAGTAAGGTGGTCGAAGGGCCTGCCCGCCATTATGAAGATTACGACATAACAATTGATAAAGCAGCTGTGCCCGAGAGCGTTGAGGTGAAGACTTTTGATTGGATTCAGCCAGGAGCATAACGGTGTTGACCGATCTCGCTGATGATTATCTTGCGCTGTCTGGTGTTCAACATTTTGCTTTTTGCCCCCGTCAATGGGCTCTTGTCCATGTGGAAGGTCAATGGGCCGAAAACGAGAGAACGCTTGACGGGAAGCAAATGCATGAACGCTGCCACGATGGCCACCTTAAGGAGCGGCGGGGAGATGTCATCGTTGTTCGGGGGCTTTCTGTCGTATCGCATACTTTACGTCTGAAAGGTTTATGCGATGTTGTGGAGTTTCATCGCAACGACGATGGGGTCGCTCTCCAAGGCGAACAAGGCCGTTATGTGGCAGTTCCGGTCGAATACAAGCGAGGTAAGCAAAAAATTGGCGACGAAGACAGGGCACAAGTTTGTTGTCAGGCGATGGCACTAGAGGAGATGTTGTGCTGTTCTATCCCAGAGGGTTACCTCTATTACGGTGCGGAACATCATAGAGAACGGGTGGAGATCAATGGCCAATTGCGTGAGTATGTCGTTGGCCTGGTTGAGTCTATGCGGGATTGCATGAATCGATCCTATACTCCCACTGCACATAAGCACCCAGGGTGCTATAGCTGCTCGTTGCGGGAGGTTTGTTTGCCCAAGATGTCAGATTCGCCTAGCGCGCAAGCGTACCTTGACAAAATGCTTAAAGGAATGCAGCAATGAAACGACTGCTCAATACGCTGTTTGTTACCACAGAAGATGCTTACTTGACTCTTGATGGTGACAATGTCGTAGTCATGCGCGGAGAAGATCGGATAGGCCGGTTTCCACTGCATAACTTAGAAGCGATATATTACTTCGGATACAAGGGCGCAAGCCCCCGCTTTATGGGGGCTTGCGCAGAACGCGGAATAGACCTCAGCTTCTTTAGTCCTCATGGCAAGTTTCTTGCGAAGGTTTGCGGTGAAACCAGGGGGAACGTACTGCTGCGCCGCGAGCAGTATCGAATAGCAGACGATACTGAGCGTTCATGTGATGTGGCACGCAATTTCATTATTGGAAAAGTTTTCAATTCGCGCTGGGTGATTGAGAGGGCAAGGCGAGATCATCCATTAAGGGTTGATATGGATTCGCTTGCGGCGGCTTCTGCTGAGCTTGCTTCTTATGCGGTTAAAGCTCGCGAAGCTTTGTCTTTGGAAGAATTGCGTGGTGCGGAAGGTGCTGCAGCCAGGTGTTATTTCGGCGTGTTCAACCAACTTGTACTTGTGGAAGAGGAAGCTTTTGCTTTTTCCGGGAGGTCGAAGCGACCGCCGCGGGATCCGATCAATGCACTTCTTTCGTTTGGCTATTCAATCCAAGCGAGTTCTTGTGCCTCTGCTTTGGAAGGAGTGGGCTTGGATCCGTATTGCGGCTTCATGCACCAGGAGCGCGCCGGCAGAAAATCGCTTGCTCTTGATTTAGTTGAGGAATTTCGTAGCGTGTTTGTCGACAGATTGGTGCTCAGCTGCATCAACAACCGAATGCTCTCGGCTAACCATTTTGAAACTGGCTCGGATGGTGGCGTGAGGCTCACTGACAAGGGACGAGGCGTTTTCTTCGCGGCTTGGCAAAAGAAAAAGAAGGAAGAGCTTCGTCATCCATTTCTGAACGAAAAGCTTCCATGGGGACTGTTGCCCCATGTGCAGGCGCTTCTTCTAGCACGCTATATTCGCGGCGATTTAGATGGTTACCCGCCGTTTATGTGGAAGTAGATTGGCATGATGGTTTTAGTTTCGTATGACGTAAACACGGAGGACTCCGCGGGCGCCAGGCGGCTACGTAAGGTGGCCAAAGCCTGCGTTAATAAAGGACAACGCGTGCAAAATTCGGTATTTGAATGCTTGTTGGATTATGCGGAGTACAAGGCTTTAAAGATTGAACTCGAAAAGCTAATCGACCCCAAAAAAGATAGTCTCCGGTTTTATAATTTAGGAGACAAATACAGCAAGCGAATCGAGACTTTAGGCCGGAATGGGGCATATGATCCCGAAGGGTTGCTGATTGTCTGAAAGCCAATCCTTGGGTGCGAAGGTCAAGCAATCATCTATTCCCAAAGAAGGTTCGCACCGAATAAAGTGCTCACAACCGCCAAATTTCCTTCGAAACCCATTTACAAACAAAAGTCAACTACAATATGTAGCTAGATACGGTGCCGCGGTGCCATATCTAGTTGTCGCCCCTCGCACGAGGGGCGTGGATTGAAACAATATCCCCGGCCTGGGCATGTTGGTAGCCCAGTAGTCGCCCCTCGCACGAGGGGCGTGGATTGAAACATCTTTGTCCCCTTTCCTCACACGGCGTACGCCGGTCGCCCCTCGCACGAGGGGCGTGGATTGAAACACCTTGGGATCGAGGCACATCCTGTTCGAGCAGGTCGCCCCTCGCACGAGGGGCGTGGATTGAAACATCTGGCGCTCCAGCGAGGCGATCCTCGCGTTGTCGTCGCCCCTCGCACGAGGGGCGTGGATTGAAACTGGTAGGTCGTGCCTATCTCGATGCAGTAGTCGCGTCGCCCCTCGCACGAGGGGCGTGGATTGAAACTAGCCGCGTCCGCTTCTCCGGCGCGGGGGCGGGGGTCGCCCCTCGCACGAGGGGCGTGGATTGAAACAGCTGCGCCGCGCTGTTGGGGTTGGCCAGCCCCGGGCGCCCCGCGCACGAGGGGCGTGGCTTGAAACTACGCCGGCCTGCGGGAGCGCGTCCTGGGCGTGCCG
>JAUNIP010000037.1 GCA_030523425.1 Coriobacteriia bacterium | reverse complement strand
ATACGGCACGCCTATGCAGTTGAGCCCCGTGTTCACCACCAAGTGATACGGCGCCTTCATGCCGTACAAGTCGGCGGTTTCGGCGTACTGCAAGGCGAATTCCATGGTGTACAGGGAAGGCATAACCTTGTAGGCCAACAGCAGCGGAATGGCCTGCATGGGCGGCTGGGACAACACCAAAATAGGGGCGTTCACCAAGGCCTCGCGCAGCGCGATGGCTTCGTCTATGGTGGCAACCCCCAGGTAGTCCGCGCCGGAATTCAGGGCCATCTTGGCAACCTGCACCGCGCCGTGGCCGTACGCGTCGGCCTTCACCACCGCCATCACGTGCTTGCCCCTCACAACGTGCTTCACCTGGGAACAGTTGTGGCGGATGGCGCTTAGGTCAACTTCCACCCAGCTCCAGCGCCTGTCCTGCCCGGGAATTTCTTTCAGCTTTTCGGGGTCGAAGGACTTAGGCGCCCTGGGAGAACCGCTGTCGTCTTCCGCGGCGAAGGCGCGCGGGCCGTTGTTCATGTCTCTGCGCTGGCTAAAGGCGGTGAAACCGCCCACAATCTCTGTCACTGCGAACGTCCTCTCAGCATCTGTGGTATGAGCGAAAGTATAGCACGCTGCGAGGTGCGGCTTCGGCGTTTCGGGCAGGGCGCCAGCAAAGCCACAAACGCCGCAGGGCCCGCGCGTGGCGCCGGCAAAGCGCCAGCTGGCAGAAACTCCAAGCGCAAGGCGCGCGCGCCCTTCGCAAAAAAGGCGCCCCACCCGCCGCAGAAGCCGCTATCATGGGCACAGTGAATATGCCGCACGAAGGGGAAACGCATGGCAACCATACACGAAATGGCCGATTACGCACAGCAGCGCGTGGAAGCGCTTTGCGCCGTGGCGCCGCTAGACCAAGTGAAGGAATCGGCGCTTACCTTAGCTGCCGCGCAGCGCGAAGGCCAAGCCAACGACCCCTGCCCCGCCCGGGACGAAACGCCCCGCGGCCCGCTGTTCGGCTTCGGCAGCGCATGCGTGAAGCCCACATTGGCCCTGATAGGCGAAATCAAGAAGGCCTCCCCCACCCAAGGTGTGCTTGACCCCGCCTTCAAGCACGTTGAAACCGCCAAGGAATTCGCCGCAGCCGGCGTGGATGCCTTATGCTGCTGGACCGAGCCCCAGTGGTATTTGGGGTCGGAAAACCTGTTCGCAACCTGCCGCCTGGAACAGGGCAAGCCCATGCTGCTAAGCGACATCATAGTCAGCGAATACCAAATCTACCAGGCGAAACTGCTGGGAGCGCAAGCCGTTTCCCTAAGCGCCAGCGTGCTTGACGCGCCCACGATTGCCACCTGGATTGCGCTGTGCGACCAACTGGGCCTAGACGCGGTGGTGCAAGCTTCCACGCCTGAACAGATGGCCACAGCCGATGCGGCCGGCGCGCGTATCATCGGCATCAACAACCGCAGCCTTACCCATGCCGCGGTGGATTTCAGCAACGCGCAGCGCCTGCGCAAGCTTATCCCGTGGGACGTGGTTTACGTGGCGCAAAGCGGCATGAAGAATGCCCAGGACGTGGCGCTTATGGCGCTCATTGGCGCCGATGCCGTGGTCATAGGCGAAGCGCTTATGCGCAGCGCCAACCGCAAAGCCCTGCTGGAAGAATTCCGTAGCGCCGCCGCGGAAGCCGTAGGCGAATAACCCGCACAACAATGCCCCGGCCGCGGCCGGGGCATTCGCATGCGCTCGCGGGGCGCGCAAGCCTACTTCGTCACATACATCATTTCCAGGGCCTTCCCGAAGAATTTGCCCTTGCCGTTCATCACGCCGAACTTGGCGGCTTCGGGGTCGGAAACCACGCTGCCCGCCAAGGTTTCCACACCGTAATCGAACATGATGGGGCTCATGACCACCGAAGGCCCCACCATGACAACGTGGGCGTTTTCAGCCAGCTGCAACAGCCGCGGGCAGGTCTTGTTGATGATGGTCACGCCCGTAATGAAGGCGTAGTCGGCCTGGGGCATCACATATTCGCAGGCGGGATCGGGGGTATCCCATTCATCGGAGCATTTGCGTTCTAGCACCGTCAGGTTGGCATAGTCGGCAATGTTTGTGACATGCGGGAAGTGACCAACCACCACCACGTTTGCATTGCCTTGCGCTTCGATGCGCGGGCGGTACAGGTCAAACGCGTCCAGCTTCATACCCAGCCTGCCCCCTGCCGCGGGGTCGTCTTCGGGCTGTTCGTAGTGCGTGGTCAGCGCGGACAACCGGTCGCGATGGGCATACCAGGCGTTCAAAGCCGCAATGCCCAAGCTGGCTTCTTCGAAGCACCACGACTTCGCCAGCTGAGCCACTTCCTTCACCGGGCGGCCCCGGAAGTCTTCGAAGTTTTTGCGCGGCGTGCCGCCGCTGGTGGTGAACGCCACGCCCATGCCGCACTCCGCCTGCACGTAAGACCAATGCGTGCCCAAGCAATACTCCGTCACACAGGGGCCTTCCGGCACGCCCGCAATCAGTTGGTCGTACAGGTCCCAAGGGTTGCTCATAACGTCATCCTTTCGCAGGTTGTGGGCAAGCGCTATAGCCTAGTGGCCGCCGCCCGCCATCATTTTCACCGCGTGGGGCAGCACTGCCACCACGCCTTCCCAGTTTTCGCGCGCCGCCTTTTCGCTGCCCGGGAAGTTGATGACAATGCAGCGACCGCGTTGCATGCACAGCGCGCGCGAAAGCATGGCGTAAGGAGTAATCTGCAGGCTGTGCTGGCGCATGGCTTCGGCGATGCCGGGCACGTTGCGATCGCACACGCTCATGGTGGCCTCTGGCGTCACGTCGCGCAGCGAAAGGCCGCTGCCTCCGCAGGTCAGGCAGATGTCCACCGCCATATTGTCCGCGGCATCCACAATGCCCGCCGCTATTTGATCCTGTTCGTCTTTCACCACTACGCGACTGACGCACGTCCAACCCTGTTCGGCAACAAGCTGCTCAAGCGCCGCCCCGGCCGTGTCTTCCTTTTCAGACCGCGTGTCCGAACAGGTAATAATGGCAAACGTAAGCTTTTCTTCAGACATAAGGCACCCCTTCACAAGCGAAGTATACTGATGCGCCCATTATAGCGCCCGACGCAAGTGGTCCATACCCCAAAGCAGACCTCTCCACGCCGCCGCTGCGCGGCTCCGGTCAAGCTGACACGGGCGCATGGCTTCCCGCCTTCGGCCGGAGGGCACAAAAAAGGGCACCGCGCTTGGCGGTGCCCTGGGCGAACGCTGCCAGCGGCGCTACTTGATGTTGTAGAACGCGTTGCAGCCGGCGTATACGGCTTGGCCGTCAAGTTCTTCTTCTATGCGGATGAGCTGGTTGTACTTGGCCACGCGGTCGCTGCGGCACGGGGCACCGGTCTTAATCTGGCCGGTGTTGCACGCCACGGACAGATCCGCGATGGTCACGTCCTCGGTTTCACCCGAACGATGGCTCATGACGCACGCATAGCCGGCCTGTTTGGCCATTTCGATGGCTTCCATGGTTTCGGTCAGGCTGCCAATTTGGTTCACTTTGATAAGGATGGCATTCGCGCAACCCAGCTGGATGCCCTTGGCCAAGCGCTTGGAATTGGTCACGAACAGGTCGTCACCCACCAGCTGCACGCGCTGGCCAATACGATCGGTCAGCATCTTCCAGCCGTCCCAGTCCTCTTCGGCCATGCCGTCTTCGATGGAGATGATGGGGAACTCATCCACCAAGGCCGCCCAGTAGTCAACCATTTCGGCGCTGGTCAGCTCGCGGCCTTCGCCGGCCAACACGTACTTGCCGGTTTCAGCGTTGTAGAATTCGGTGGACGCCGGGTCCATGGCGAACATGATGTCAACACCTGGCTTGTAACCAGCGGCTTCGCAAGCCTTCACAATGTATTCCAGGGGCTCCTTGTTCGTGGTGAAGTTGGGGGCGAAACCGCCTTCGTCGCCCACGCCGCCGCCTAGGCCGGCGTCATGCAGCACCTTTTTCAGCGTGTGGTAGATTTCCGCACACCACCGCAGGGCTTCAGCGAAGGTGGGAGCACCCACGGGCATGATCATGAATTCCTGGAAGTCCACGTTGTTGTCGGCATGCACGCCGCCGTTTAAGATGTTCATCATAGGTGTGGGCAACAGGTGCGCGCCAACGCCGCCGACGTATTTGTACAGCGGCAAGCCGGCGCTTTCGGCAGCCGCCTTGGCAACGGCCAAGGAAGCGCCCAATATGGCGTTCGCGCCCAGGTTGCCCTTGTTTTCGGTGCCATCTACTTCCAGCATAAGCTGGTCAACGGTGCGCTGATCTTCGGCTTCATAGCCAATCAAGGCTTCCGCAATTTCGTTGTTCACGTGGTCAACGGCCTTCAGCGTGCCCTTGCCCAGGTAACGCTCGGCATCGCCGTCGCGCAGCTCAACCGCTTCAAAGGCCCCCGTCGACGCACCCGAAGGAACAGCGGCACGGCCGAACGAGCCGTCCTCCAGAATCACCTCCACTTCCACCGTGGGGTTGCCGCGGGAATCCAACACTTCGCGGCCATACACATCGATAATCATGCTCATGGAAGCCTCCTTTTGAAGGTTACTAATGGGTTACAACCTGCGTTCATTCTAACAAAGAACGGCGGCTGCAATAAGCACGGCAAGCCCAACTGCCAAGGCAACGGCGCTAGTAGCCACAGAAACACCGCCAACGGCGCAAGGCAGCTGCGCGGGCCGCACGCCCGGCATGCCAAAGCAGCGCGCATCCAAGGCCCCCGCCAGCCGTTGCGCATGGCGAAACAGGCCCACAAACAGCGGGATGAACACATTGCCCCACGCGGTAAGGCGCTGCATGGGCCCACCTTTGCCAAACGAAGCGCCACGGCACCACTGCGCATCGCGCACGGCCTTCGCTTCAGCTGCCATAAGCGGCATGAAGCGCAGCGAAAGGCCCAGCGTGGTGGCAATGTCGTCTACCGGCACCTTCAGCGCGCGCAACGGGCCCAGGCCAAACGCAAACGCGCGCACAAGCGCGGCAGGCGTGGTGGTGAAGCACACAATGAAGCTGGCAAGCGCCAACAAAAAGATGCGCAAGGCGAAAAACACGCCTGGGTCCAACCCGTTGAACAGCAGCGTAAAGGCCATCAACACATACACGGGCACCAAGGGCTTGGCATACGTTCCCACCGAAATGCGCGAAGCGGCAGCGGCCCCCAGCGCGCATGCGGCATACACGCCCATCCCCCACCAGGTGTCCACAAAGAAGATGCCCACCGAATATGCCATCAGCAGCACAATCTTCACCCCAGCGCGGCAGGAATGCACCACGGAAGCCTTGTCAACATATATGCCGGAAGAAGTGTTCATGCACCCCACAAGCATCTCTCAAGCAACCGCGTACGCCCTAAGCCCGCCATGCCAAGCTACATTATCTTTTTGGACTGCGACAACAAGATGTCCACCACTTCGTCCCAGCTGTCCAGGACAATGCGCCCAATGGCCGGGTCATACATCTTGCCCAGGTTGTCTTCCACTTCCTGCTTGCAGTGGTCAATGGTGAAGGCATCACGATACACGCGCTTGGTGGTCATGGCGTCTATGGAATCGGCAATGGCAATGATGCGCGACCCCACAGGAATGTCTTCGTGGCTCAAGCCATCAGGGTAGCCTAGGCCGTCCCAGCGTTCGTGGTGGTGGCGCACGATGTCGGCAATCTCTTGCATGCTGCCGGCGCGTTGGAAAATAAGCGCCCCTTGCACGGTGTGCTGCTTCATGATGGCGTACTCTTCGTCGGTCAGGCGGGCAGGCTTCAGCAGCACCTGGTCGGGAATGGCAATCTTACCTATGTCGTGCAGTTCCGCGGCAACCGAAAGCTGGTCTATGGTGTCGTCGGAAAGCCCCAGCTTGCAGGCGATGAACACCGAAAGCTGCTTCACCCGGCTGGAATGCTGGGCCGTATAGGTATCCTTCGCTTCGATGGTGGTCACAATGCTGCGGATGATTTCCTGGAATTCTTCGGTCAAGCCGGCGCCGCGGGGCGTGCTGCCCAAACGCTTGTCGGCATACATGCTCATGTCGGCTTCTTGTTTCCAGTCGCTTAGCTGCTTAAACGATCCGTCCAAGCGCTGCAAGGCGCTTTCGCCATGCGCGATGGAAAGTTTGTACAAAGACGTGGCGTTGTAGTCGCTCATGGCTTGGTGCAAGGCCTTCACGCGCCCATCTACGCTTTGCAGGCCATCATCCCGGATGGCGGTGAATTCGTCGCCGCCTATGCGGAAGCAATCCTGTTCGCCGCCCATGGCCGCGACTATGCATTTCGCGGCTTGCACTATCAGGTCGTCGCCGGCGGTGTGGCCGTAGGTGTCGTTGGTGATTTTCAGGCCGTTCAGGTCGAACATGTACAGCACCGCGTCTTTGTGCGCTTGCTGGTTTTTCTTTATCCTAAGCAGCCTGTCCTCAAATTCGCGGCGGTTCCCCAGGCCCGTTAAGCTGTCGGTGCGGGAAAGGCGCTCGTAAATCTTCAAGCGCTCCATCTTCACTTCGCTTTTCCGCAGGTCAGACGCGGAAGAGAACGTGTAGATGGCCAACATGATAACAAAGAACAGCGAAATCACCGTCAACATGACGCCGCGGTAGGCATCGCCGTCAACCGCCCAATACACCGCCAACGACGCCAAGGTGCCCAAAAACATCACGATGAAGCCGTTGAACAGGTCAAACGACCACCGTGTGTGCTTTTCGCTCCTTTTGTCTGCCCAGGCGCACCCCATGCAGCCAATAACTACGCTGCCCACATACAGGTGGTTAAGCAGCAACGTCTGATCCAGGCTCGTAATGCCGGCAGCCGAAAGCAACAGCACCACCACAATGGCGGCGAAACCCGCGAAAATAAGCCAATCCAGCAGGGCATACTTGCGCCGGCACGTGGCGCGGGTGTAATAAACCACCGGAATGGGCATAAGCATGAACATGAGGTAGGAAATGAACGTGCCCACTTCCAGGCTTACGGGGAAAAGCGACAGCAGCGAAGAATCGAACACCGCCCAAAGGCTTGACGCCGCGGCGAACATGGCCAAGAAGATGGGGCGATTGTCTTTCACCTTCCGCACGCGGAAATACCCCGTGGAAGCCACCAGCACTATGGAAAAGGAAATGAGCAGGATGATGTTTATCAGCGTGGGCAGTTCGTGCACGGCCACCGAAAGCCACACGTCTCCCACCGCGCCTGCTGCCACAGCGGGCAACGAAACGGTGCCGTTGGTGCTGTAGATACGCAGCGAAAAGGAAGAGCCGCTTGCGGGCGCGCCCAAATCAACCATAAGGATGCCTGTGGCCGCCAACATGTTGTATGACGTGCCCATGTTGTAGCCGGTAATCACCGTGTCGTCCACCAACACTTGCATGCGCTGGCGCAGATTGCGGAAGGTGAGCGCGTAATTATGCACGCCGTCGCCTTCCATGGCATGTTGGATGGTCACGCTTTGGCCCGCGGGGCACGAAAGGGTGCCCGGCAGCTGCACTTCGCTGCCTTGGTTGGGGCCTTCAACAATCACCCATCCGGAATTTAGATCCACCAGCGTCGGGCCGCTTACCCGCCACGAACCGCCTTCGTCTTGGGAGTAGAACAGCGCGAAGGCCATGCAGCTTACGATGGCCGCCACAATGCCAACAGCCAAAACCACGCGCCGTAGCACGCGGCGAAACACCGACGGCTTGCCATTAGACGTTGTCGGATAGGCGCCCTGCACTCTTCTCCCTTCGAAATTACGCACTTGGGGTATTGTACCCCACATAGCAGGAGACTACGAAAAGGGGGCACAATGCCCCCTTTTCTAGTTCAGTTTTGGTTCGATTCCCCAACGATGGGAATTTATTCGGCAGCCTTTTCGGTTGCTTCCTCGGCAGCCTCAGTGGCCTCCTCGACAGCCTCTTCCGCAGCCTCGGTTGCTTCCTCGGCAGCCTCGGTGGCCTCCTCGACGGTCTCAGCGGCTTCCTCGGCGGCCTCCTCCACAGCTTCCACTGCCTCAGCGGCTTCCTCGGTCACCTCTTCGGCGGCCACGTCGATGACGTCTTCGGCGGCTTCCTCCACCTTTTCAGCCTTCTTGGCAGCGGGCTTTTCAGCCGCAGGAGCAGCCTTCTTGGTCTTCTTCTGCACCGGTTCGGCCACCAATTCCATGATGACCATGGGGGCGTTGTCACCCTTGCGGTTGCCCAGCTTCATGATGCGGGTGTAACCGCCGTTGCGGTCGGCGAACATGCCCTGCTCAACCTTCTCGAAGATTTCGCGGACCAGTTCCTTGTTGCCACCCAAAGCGGCAATGGCCAAACGGCGGGAATGCAGGTCGCCCTTCTTGGCCCAGGTGATAATCTTGTCCACGTCAGGGCGGATTTCCTTGGCGCGCATCTCGATGGTCTTGATGCGGTCGTTTTCGAGCAAAGCCGTCACCAGGCTGCGCTTCATGGCCTTAGTGTGGGACTTGTCGGTGCCCAGCTTGCGGCCCTTCTTGTAATGTCTCATGTTCTCAAGTCTCCTATAGCTTCAAATTGAGGTCCATGGAAATGAGCTTGTCCTTCACTTCCTCGATGGACTTCGCACCAAAGTTCCTTATGTTCAACAGGTCGTTTTCGGAGTAATCGACCAGTTGGCGCACGGAATGGATACCAGCGCGCTTCAGGCAGTTGTAGGAGCGGACAGACAAGTCCAAGTCCTCAATCTGCTTGTCAAGCTCGGCGTTGGTTTCCTGTCCTTCAGGGGCGAAGATGGACGGCACTTCGCCTTCTTCGTCTTCGATGACATCGCTGAGCCCCATGAAGGCACCCATGTACTGATTGATGATGTTAGCGGCCTTGCACACGGCGTCAACGGGAGTGACCGAACCGTCAGTTTCCACTTCCAGCGTCAGCTTGTCGTAGTCGGTGCGCTGGCCCACGCGGGTGTCCGAAACGTTCTGCGTGCAGCGGCGGACCGGGGAAAACAAGGAGTCCACATGGATGATGCCAATAGGATCTTCCGTGCGCTTGTTGCGTTCGGCGGACACATACCCGCGGCCAACGCCAATGCGGATGGACATTTCCAGTTGGCCGCCGTCTGCAACGGTGGCAATCACGTGATCAGGGTTGATCAGGGTGAATTCGGTGGGAACCTGGATGTCGGCACCGGTGACCACCTTCGGACCTTCCACCGACACATGAGCGGTGGCTTCGGTGTAGTCTTCGCTCAAGGGAGCAAACACCAAGCCCTTCACGTTCAAAACGATGTCGGTGATGTCTTCGATGACACCTTCAGCCGTGGAAAACTCATGCTGCACGCCTTCGATCTGAATGGCCGTAGCCTTAGCGCCATCCAGGGAAGAAAGCAACACGCGACGCATGCAGTTGCCCAACGTGTAGCCGTAGCCACGCTCCAGGGGCTCAACAATAAAACGAGCAATGGTATCGTTTACTTCTTCGGTAGTTACCGTAGGCCTCATGAACTCCGTCATGTTGTAATAGCCTCCTTAATAAACCGCGATTATTTAGAATAAAGTTCGACGATCAACTGCTCGTTGATGTCCAGGTCAATCTGCTCACGCACGGGCAGAGCAAGGATGGAACCTTGCAGCTTTTCGATGTCGACCTCCAGCCACGCCGGCACAGAGATGCGCTCGTTGGAAATGAGCGCGCTCTTGATGACCAGAAGTTCCTTAGACTTCGGCGCCACCGATACCAGATCGCCCTGACGCACGCGGTAGGACGGAATGTCGACACGCTTGCCGTTCACCTGAATATGGCCATGGGAAACAATTTGACGAGCTTCCTTGCGGGTGCGGGCAAAGCCCAAACGGAACACCACGTTGTCCAGACGGGACTCAAGGATGCGCATCAGGTTTTCGCCGGTGATGCCCGGCATGGCCTTAGCCCGCTTGAAGTAGCCGCGGAACTGCTTTTCCAGAACGCCGTAGATGAACTTGGCCTTCTGCTTTTCGCGCAGCTGCATGCCGTATTCAGATTCCTTGTGACGGCGCTTAGGCTGGCGAATGGATTCTTTCTTGCTGCTGTAGCCCAGGGCAACAGGCTCGATGCCCAGCTGACGGCAGCGCTTAAGAACCGGAGTTCTATTAATTGCCATAATGCAACAGTCCTTTCAATTACACGCGACGACGCTTGCGCGGACGGCAACCGTTGTGCGGGATGGGCGTGCAGTCCTGGATGCTGGAAACCTCAAGGCCAGCAGCCTGCAGGGAACGGATGGCGGTTTCGCGGCCAGAGCCGGGGCCCTTCACGAACACCGCAACCTTCTTCAGGCCATGCTCCATGGCGGCCTTGGCAGCCGCTTCGGCGGCCATCTGAGCCGCGAACGGAGTGGACTTGCGGGAACCCTTGAATCCCACGGTGCCAGCGGACTGCCAGGAGATTACGTTGCCCTGGGGGTCGGTGATGCTGACGATGGTGTTGTTGAATGTAGACTTGATGTGAGCCGCGCCAACGGCAATGTTCTTGCGCTCAGAGCGCTTGAGGCGGGCGCGAACGTTTTTCTTAGCTGCCACTTATTCCACCCCTTACTTCTTCTTGCCGCCGATTTGCTTGCGCGGGCCCTTGCGGGTGCGTGCATTCGTATGGGTGCGCTGGCCACGGGTGGGCAGGCCCTTACGATGACGAAGACCGCGGTAGCAACCAATCTCCATCAGACGCTTCACGTTCTGGGAGACCTCACGATGCAGGTCGCCTTCGACGGTCAGGTTGTTCTGGATGTAGTCGCGAAGCTTGGACAAATCCTCTTCGGACAGATCGTTGCACTTGATGTCCGGATTAACTCCGGTTTCTGCCAGAACCTTCTTAGAGGTGGTCAGGCCAATGCCGTAAATGTAGGTCAAGCCGATTTCAATGCGCTTGTCGCGGGGAAGATCGACACCAACAAGACGTGCCATAGGTTATTCTCCTTCTTCCTTAGCCCTGACGCTGCTTATGACGGGGGTTCTCGCAGATAACGAGCACCCTGCCATGGCGTCGGATGATCTTGCACTTGTCGCACATTTTCTTGACCGAAGGACGTACCTTCATATCATTTCCTTTCGGTTATGCGTTTCCTTTTATCTACACACCCAGCCGCTGGTGATTATTCTTGCGGCTTTGCTGCACTCAGTCGTGCCTCTTTTCGCGCGTGCAGCCTTCGCGAAAAGACCTGTGTGCTTACTTGAAGCGGTAAGTGATGCGTCCGCGGCTTAGGTCGTACACGGAAAGCTCCACGGTCACTTTGTCCCCGGGCAAGATTTTGATGTAGTGCATGCGCATCTTGCCGGAGATGTGGGCCAAGATCTCGTGTCCGTTTTCGAGTTCCACCTTGAACATGGCGTTAGGCAGCGCTTCCAGGACGGTGCCCTCAAGCTCAATAACGTCTTCCTTGCTCAAACCTGCTCCTTCGTTAGCACAAGGCTGCTTGCATTGCGCCGGAAAGCCGCAGCGTGTGCAGGTTCCTGGGGCCTTACAGACACGGAAAAACCAACCGAAGTTGGTTTTTTCATACCTGCATGTCAGGCCTGCGGTCTAAGCCGCGCAGTCTTCGTGAGACCGCCAGGTACTTGCGTTTGGCGCTGCCGCCTTGTCGGCAACGTCTGCGTGTGCAGACGCAAATGAACAGTATAGGGAAGCCTTCCCGCAATCGCAAGGGGTAATTTGGATTTTTTTGCGGGCGCGGCAGGGGCAGGCTGCGGGGCCGGGGACGTTACTTCTGTTGTTGCTGCCAGGGTTGTTGGCCCTTGTCGTAAGCGCCGTCTTCGAAACCGCAGCCGCCTTGGTAGCACGTGGGGCGGAATTCCAGCACCTTGCGGGTGATTTCCGGCTGCGTGCGCAGCTTCACCATGGTGTTGTACACGGCGGCGGCGTCTATGTCTAGCAGGCGCGGATTCGGGCGCAGCATGGCCTCATAGATTTCGGCCGCAGTCCAACCGTCCACGCTCATGGGGTTTTCCAAGTCCTTGAAGTAACGCGGCTTGGGCAGGTCCAAGAAGCGGCAAAACTCCCGGTAGATGTCGTCGTGTTCCGGCGCGAACAGCGTTTTGGTGTAGTTTGGCCTATGCGTGTAAGCCGACGCTTCCCCGCCTTGGGCCGCAATCATTTCGTCAAGTTCGCTGAAATACTTCCGCGCCGCGGCACCCCGCTGCTCCGTGCCGGCAGCAATCTGCTGCTGCTCCCATTCGTACATTCCCATGGTAACCTCCCCTTCGTTTCCTGGATAAGAAGAGTATAGAGCAGATGCGCTGCTGAGGGGCTTGCAAAAGGCGGTATGGGGTCTTTTGCCGTTAGCGGCCCTTATGCCGTGAGGTTGGCCACTATGTCTGAAAGGGTTTCGGCGCGCACGTTGCCGCCGGACACCACGCAGACAATCTTGTCGCCTTTCGCAAAGGGGATAAGGCCCGCGGTCAAAGCCGCAATGGGCGTAGCGCCGGCACCTTCGGCCACCACCTTGCCTTCCAGGGCCAACAGTTCGATGGCATGCGCAATTTGGTCTTCGGTGACCGTGACCACGCCTTCCACCAGCTTCTGCACCTCCGCAAAGGGCTTGTCGCCCGGGCGCGCCACGTGGATGCCGTCGGCAAGGGTGTCAAGCGCGGTAACCGTGACAGGCGTGCCCGCTTCCAGCGACGCCTTCATGGACGGGGTGTTTTCCGCCTGGACGCCGAATATCTTGATGTTCGGGTTGATGTTTTTCGCCGCGTAGGCGATGCCGCTGATCAGGCCGCCGCCTCCCACGGGAACCACCAGCACGTTCGCGTCCGGCACGTCGTCCATGATTTCGTGTGCAACAGTGCTTTGACCGGCCATGATGGCGTAATCGTCATACGGAGGGATGAATTCGCAGCCGTTTGCTTGCGCGAAGTCTAAGGCGGCGGCTTTCGCGTCTTCGAAGTTGCCGTCTATCAGCTGCACCGTGGCGCCGTAACTTTTGGTCTTGTTGATTTTTTCCTGCGGAGCGTTAGAGGGGATGAAAATGGTGGCCTGTGCGCCGAATTCCTGCGCGGAATACGCCACGCCCTGCGCATGGTTGCCGGCCGAGCAGGTGGTCACGCCTACCTGCTTGATGCGCGACACCATGTTGCTCATCTTGAAGTACGCGCCGCGGATCTTGAACGACCCGGTCTTTTGGGTGCTTTCCAGCTTCAGGAACACCTGCTTGTCGTCGTCAGAGGCGTAAGCAAAGGGGATGACCGGGGTTACCACCGCAACACCCTTCAAGGCGGCGACGGCGGCGTCTACCAGTTCCGGACTCATCTGGCTGGGGTTGGCAAACGCTTCGTTGTCTTGCGGGGTGGCTGCTTGGTTGGCGGGCTGGTTGGCCGCCTGGTTGGCAGACCCGCCCGAAGAGCATGCCGTCAGTCCGCTTGCGGAAAGCAGAATGCCCGCGGTTACCCCCGCGCCCAGCTTTACGAAATGTCGTCTATCCATAAGAAGTCCTTTCTCCCAAAACGATTCTAACGTATCGTCTGCATGGGCAGACAAGCAAACCTTCGGCGGGACAAGCCACCCGCTAGATTGTTACCATACTCAAGAAAGCCCACGCGCCGCAGCTCGAAACCCAACAAGCCCTGGGCGACGTCAAACTTTGCGGGAGGGGGGACGAGGGTCGTAAAAAGCAGGCTGTGAACGATTCAGGTGGGCACGAAAAAGTAAAAAGCTAGTTATGAACGAATTGCCCTGCCGTGCGCGGAGGGCGGGGTCGTAAAACGCGGGCCATGTACGAACAAACGCCCCGCGGGGGCCCTTGGAGGGGCGACTCGCCGCACCGATTCGTTCATAACTAGCTTTTTACGTTTTTGGCAAGCGCCAATTCATTCACAACACGTATTTTACGACCCCACGCCCGGATTCCGGCGACCCGGCTGCGCGTTTGTTCGTTCACAGCCCGCTTTTTGCTGTGGCGGCGTCCCAACCCTTCCGCCTGCCCAGGGGCGATGGCATGCGATGCAGGCGGATGTTCGTTGCGTCGTTCTTCCAAACAGCACAACGAAAAACCTCGTCGAAAGATTCCCAAATATGCAAATAATACTTTGTTGCAAGATTTTGATGGCTGGGGTAGAAGGATTCGAACCCTCATTAACGGCACCAAAAACCGCTGTCCTGCCCTTGGACGATACCCCAGTGCCACAAGGTGTGCGCTTTTCGCGCTTGGGCATTATAACGCAACTGCCAACAGATTGCGCCGTGATAGTATGGGCGGCACAAGTATTTATAGTAAGCTTCAACAAAACAGGACATGCGCGGTTCGCGCGCGGCAGGAAGGAAGCGCAATCATGGCGGGAAGCTCTACGGCGGGGAAAGTAGTTAGCACGGCGCTGCTGGTCACGGGCGCGGTGGCAAGCTTGGTGGCCAGCGCTTACAGCATCACGCTGGCATACATGATGGGCGCCAGCGCGCAGGCAGACGCCGACGGCGCGCAACCTGCCGACGCGGGGTCGCTGCTACGCATCAGCATGGCCCAGTTGGTGGACAAGATCAAAAACCCCGGGGCGAAGCCCATAGACGTGCACGAAACCAAGGTGCACATCAACGACGTGCCCGATGCCGCCAACACGCCGGAAAGTCCCGCAATAGAAGCCCAGGTGGTCGACTAACTAACGGCCCAAGGGGGGGCATTCCATGAGCTTTTTGGATTTGCTGCTGATTGCGGTAGGCCTTTCCATGGACGCTTTCGCGGTGTCCATTTGCAAGGGCTTAGGTATGCGCAAGGTGAACTACCGGCATGCGCTTATCATCGCGCTGTTTTTCGGCGGCTTCCAGGCGCTTATGCCCGCTATAGGCTGGGCGCTGGGCAGCCAATTCGCCGGGTTTGTCACGTCGTTTGCCCACTGGATTGCGTTTGCGCTTTTGGCCGTCATCGGCGGCAAAATGCTGTGGGACGCCTTTCATGAAGAAGGCGAAGACGTGCAGACCGCGGTTGACCCCAAGCTGGACTTCCGGGAGCTGCTCATGCTGGCCATAGCCACGTCCATCGACGCGCTGGCCGTAGGCGTCAGCTTTGCGTTCATGCAGGTGGAACTGGTGCCAAGCATTACCACCATCGGCATTACCACGTTCGTGATCAGCCTGGGCGGCGTAGTCATAGGCAACAAGTTCGGCGAACGCTACCAGAAAAGCGCCACCATTGCAGGCGGCATCATTTTGGTACTGATAGGCATAAAGATAGTGGTGGAGCACTACCTGGGCGGATAAAAAGCGAGTGGTGCGATGGGGACGGCGCAGGAGCGTGACAGAGTAAGGAGCGTGTCCTCTGTCACGCCGACCTCTGTCACGCCCATTTAGAACCGTCCCCATCGTACCACTCGCCGGGCGGGTCCCGGCGCGCCTACGAAAGGAAGTCGTCCAGGATCTCTTGCTCGGCCTCTTCCTCAGACAAACCCAAGGTCATCAGCTTCACAATTTGGTCACCAGCAATCTTGCCTATAGCGGCTTCATGAACTAGCTGCGCGTCTTCGCTGGCAGCTTCGATGCCGGGGATGGCGCGCACGTGCGCGTTGCCCATGATGATGGCGTCGCACTGCACGTGCCCGCGGCACGCCGCTTCGCCTACCACCAGCGGGTTGAACACCTGCAGCGAATCGTCTTGGGCAACCGATCGGCTGATAACCTGCACGCTGGAGCCTTCGCCTTTCAGCGCAATGTTCATGTTGCTGATGGCTTCCTGCTTGCCGTGGGTTAGCAGCTTTTCGGTCAACACCAGCTTCGCGCCGGTCTGCATTTCGCAGTTCGTGTCGCGAATGGTGGAATCCACGCCGCGCAGCTGGGTCATTTCCATTTCGCAGGTGGAATGCTCGTCCATGTACACGTTGGTGGTGGGGTTCAGCACGCGCTCGCCAGTGCCTTCGCCTTCGCCGTAGTGCTTTTCTATGTAGCGCACGTGGCTGTTTTTGCCCAGGTAGAACGAATGGATGCCGTCGTGTTGGCTTTTGTGCGCGCCGTCGTTGTGGATACCGCAGCCGGCCACTATGGTCACATCGGCGTCTTCGCCTACGTGGAAGTCGTTGTACACCACATCGGTCAGGCCCGACTTCGTGATGATGACCGGGATGTATACCGTTTCACCCTTTGTGCCGGGCTTGATGGTTATCTTGATGCCGGCCTTGTCGGTGAACGATTCTATGTCAATGAACGCACTGCTGCTGCGGGACACCAGTTCGCCGTCGCGGCGGATGTTGAACGCGCCGCGCGGCATGCCATGCAGGCCCGCTATGGCATCAAGCATGCTTTCGTCGATGGGGCTTAAATCAACTGCCATGAAAAACTCCTAACAGGTTGCAGACATGATGGGATCTTGCAGGCTGCGCGCCGCTTTCGGCACGCTGAAGCCGCAGCCGTCGTCGCCTTGGCGATGGCCCGAAAAGCCCAGCTGGGGGACCACTTCTTCCCGGGGGCCCTGCAGCGCCACCTTGCCGTCGCGCAAAAGCACGATGGTGTCGGCCAAGTCGATGATGCGCTCTTGGTGGCTGATGATCACAATGGAGCGGCCATCCTTGGCTTCGTGGATGTCGCGGAACGTTTCGGTCAGGCGGTCGAAGCTCCACAGGTCGATGCCGGCTTCGGGTTCGTCATACATTGCCAGCTTGGGGTTGCGCGCCAACATGGTGGCAATCTCTATGCGCTTCACTTCGCCGCCCGAAAGGCTTTTGTCCACTTCGCGCATAATATAGCTGGCCGAACACAGACCCACCTTGCGCAGGTATTCGTTGCATACCAAAGGCGAAAGGCGCTCGCCCGCCGCTAAGTCCAGCAGCTTTTTCACCGTCATGCCCTTGAAGCGCGCGGGCTGCTGGAAGCCGTATCCTATGCCCAGCTTGGCGCGCTCGGTGATGGACAGGCCCGTAATGTCTTGGCCGTCGAACAAGATGGTACCGGCCGTGGGCGTTTCGATGCCCATGATCAGCTTGGCCAACGTGGACTTGCCGCCGCCGTTTGGCCCGGTCACCACCACGAATTGGTCGCTTTCGATAACCAGGTCAAGCTGGTCGATGATGCGTTTTTTCTGCTGCGTGGTCTCGTCGACCACGTCGAAGGTAAGCCCCTTCAGTTCTAACATGTGATTCTCCATATTCCTAGACATTCGCTGTGTTTTTGTCATCAACAGGTTATAACAGATTTGGGGCAAAAATGCTCCCGCAAAAAGTGCGGCTGAGCCCGCGCCTGCTGCCGCATTTTCCTATAATGGGCAGCGATGGGAGGATTCGTTGGTTCAGCCAGACGCCACATATGGCATTTCGCCTGTTGACAGCGCTGCTTTGCTGCGCGAAACGTGCGACGCGCTGCCGGCGGGGCTGCAGCTGCAGCGCGGCGAACAGGGGCTGGCGCTGACGGATGGTACCCTTTGCGTGCAGGCGGATTTCGCTGCCAAGCTGGCCCGCGTTGCGCCCGGGCGCCTGAACGGCGAACTGCTGGTGCGCGCGTGCAAGCCTAACAGCCTGCCGCCGGACGCGTGGGCGGCAGACGCCACCGCCGGGCTGGGCGAAGACGCCTTCCTGTTGGCCGCCGCCGGCTTCCAGGTGCTGCTGATAGAGCGCAACCCCGTGATGGCCGCGCTGCTGCAAGACGCCCTGGAGCGCGGCATGCGCGACCCGCGGCTGGCCCCCACAACGGCGCGCATGCACCTGCTGCACGCCGACAGCACGCAGGCCCTTCCCCACCTGCCCTTACAGCCTGCCGTGGTGCTGCTAGACCCCATGTTCCCCGCAAAGGGGAAAAGCGCCGCCAGCAAGAAGAAGATGCAGCTGCTCCAGCGCCTGGAAAGCCCCTGTACCAGCGAAGAGGCCCTGCTGAAAGCGGCCTTGGCGGCCCGCCCCCAAAAGGTGATAATCAAGCGCCCCCTGAAAGGCCCCCACCTGGCGGGCGTGAAGCCGTCGTATTCCCTGAAGGGCACCACCATCCGCTACGACTGCCTGCTGCCGGCGTCCCTGCCGCGTGCGTGACAGCTGCGTGCCGGGCGCGTGACTACCGGGCGCGTAACAGCCACCGTAGCCTTTTTTGCCACGCTGTATGAAGAAAGCCATTTGCGGTTCATTCTTGTTAGATATGGTCTATTATAGGACTGATGCGAATTCGCATAAGGGATTACCACAGCAAACGAAAGGAATTGGAATCTCATGGACACCTATTACAACCCCGCTGACCTGGCAAAATTCCCCACCATGGGCGAAGAGTCCCCCGAACTGTGGGACAAGTACATGGCCTACTATGGCGCTGTGTTTGAAGACGGCGCGCTGACCGCCCGCGAAAAGGCCCTGATCGCTCTGGCCGTGGCCGCTGCCGTGCAGTGCCCCTACTGCATCGATTCCTACACCACCGGCTGCCTGGAGAAGGGCTGCGACGAAGCCGAAATGACGGAAGCCATCCATGTGGCCAACGCCATCCGCGGCGGCGCGGCGCTGGTGCACGGCGTTCAGATGAAGAACATCGTCAAGCAATCCGAGCTGTAAAACCACAAGGGGCGGCCTGCGCGCCGCCCCTTCCATCCGTGGGGCTCCTATTCTGCGCGGGGGCCCTGTTCTGCGAAAGGATGACCCATGTCTGAGACCGACGAGCTGGTCCGTCAGGGCTTGCAATCCGTGCCGCCCTTCTACGAACTGGTACCTGAAGAGTTTCGCACCTGCAACGAAACGCTGACAACCCTGCAGGTCAACATCACCTACGCCTGCAACATTGCCTGCAAGCACTGCCACTTGGAGTGCAGCCCCGCGCGCACCGAAACCATGAGCAAGGAAACGCTGCAGGCCTGCTTGGACGTGTTCGCCTCTCGCGGATTTTCTTCCCTAGACATCACCGGTGGCGCGCCGGAGCTGAACCCGCACTTCGAATGGTTCATCCGCGAAGCCGCCGCGCGCAACATTGCCACCATCGTGCGCTCCAACCTGTGCATCTTAGAGCAGCCGGAATTCCAGCACCTGCCCCAGCTGTACGCCGACTTAGGCATCAACGTGTTTGCCAGCCTGCCGCACTACCGCAAGCGCAACATGGAAAAACAGCGCGGCGAAGGCACGTTTGACGCCGTCATCCGCGTGATGCAGAAGCTCAACGAACTGGGGTACGGCAAAGGTGAAGAAGGCGCCAACGCCAACGGGCAAAAGCTGAAGCTTGATTTGGTGTTCAACCCCGCCGGCGCCATCATGCCGCCCGACCAAACGTCCATGGAGCTGGAATACAAACGCCGTCTGGAAGCCGATTTCGGCGTGGTGTTCGACAACCTGTACACGTTCACCAACAACCCCAGCGGTCGCTTTGCCGCGGCCTTGGCCAAGGGCGGCAAGCTGGAAGCCTACATGAAGAAGCTGGCAGGCACGTTCAATCCGTGCACCGTGGAAGCCATGATGTGCCGCGACCAGCTTTCCGTGCGCTGGGACGGCGCGCTGTACGACTGTGACTTCAACCAGGCCATAGACCTGAAGTGCAAAGACGGCCGCACCATTTTCGACCTGCTAGACGAAAGCCAGCCCTTAAAGCATCCCATTGTCTTCTGCAACCACTGCTATGCCTGCTGCGCGGGTGCAGGCAGTTCTTGAGGGGGCACCACGGCGTAGGTCTTGCGCCAGGAAACAACGGAACATGCGAATAAGGCGGCATGCCGGCTTGGCTGTTGTGCGCTATCATGGGTAGGAAGAACATCACCGCACGGCGCAGCGTTTTGGCGCCGTTTTTTGGAGCCGCCATGATAAACGATTGCGAACACACCGCGCCCGCGGGAGCGCCCGCGCCCGCGGG
>JAUNIP010000036.1:12082-20088 GCA_030523425.1 Coriobacteriia bacterium | reverse complement strand
ACCCCGGACCTTGGGATTAAGAGTCCCCTGCTCTACCAACTAAGCTAACGGTCCATAAAGGTATGTCAATCGCTTGAAGCGCTTGGCTATTATAGAGTCTGGCATTCGCGAACGCAAGACTCATTTTGCATTTCAACCACTTCAAGCGGCGCGCTGGGGTGGGTGAAGGGACTCGAACCCTCGATCTCCAGAGCCACAATCTGGCGCCTTAGCCAACTAGGCCACACCCACCATGGCGCAAGCGATTATTATACGGGCTTACACGACCCCGCGCAAGAGCAAATCTGAGTTCTTCGCACGCCAGCCAACGAGCTATAATGAAAATATGTTTCCCCCACCCGAAGGAGCACACATGAAAACCCGCGCCGAAGGAATGCCTGCCGCGCAGGCGCTGGCCAAGCTGCAGCAGGGGAACCTTGCCTATATGACTGCCCGCACCTGCCCGGGCGACATATCGCCGGAAGCCCGCAGCCGCACCTGCAACCACGGCCAACAACCCTACGCTATTGTGATTGCCTGCTCCGATTCCCGCGTGATCCCGGAAGCCATCTTCAGCGCCGGCATCGGCGAATTGTTCGTCATCCGTGTGGCGGGCAACGTGATTGACGACCACCAGCTAGGCAGCATTGAATATGCCGCCGGCCATCTGGGATGCAACCTGGTGGTGGTGCTAGGCCACACCCATTGCGGCGCAGTGAATGCCGCCGTCAACCACGATCCAGAAGGCTACGTGAAGTTCATCACCGACGAAATCAAGCGCGCGGTGGGCGAAGAGACCGACGAGCACGCCGCAAGCCGCCTGAATGCCCAACATTCCGCTGCCGTTATTGAAAGCAGCCTGCAAATCCAACACGAAGAAGAGCTGGGGCTGCAGGTGGCCGCCGCCATCTACGACATCGAATCCGGCGCGGTGGAGTTTTTGTAGGAACGCGCATCCGCATATCGAAAGGACATGCCACGAACGTATCAAGCATAGAAGAATGGCTTGCCGACTACGTCGCCACAAGCCCAGACAATCTAGTGCAAGAAAGCTACGCACTTACGGAAGGCATCGTGGGCGTGCCCCTGTTTTCCGCGCCACTGGTGGGATGCGCCGCCGCAGACGATCCTTACTTCCAACGCATCCACGACGATGAGGCCATTTTGGGCTCCAAATTCGTCTTGCCGCATGAATGGTTGCCTGGGGCGAAAAGCGTACTTTCCATTTGCTATCCCTTTAGTGCGCAAGTGCGCGAAAGCAATTACGAAAACCTTCCCACGCCTTCAGATTTATGGTTGCACGGCCGCATCGAAGGGCACGACTTCATTCATGCCACCGACATAAAAATAGCCGCGTGGCTGGAAAGCCAAGGATATCGCACTTTCATCCCCGCGCTCAGCGATCGCGTTGTGGTGGAAAAACGAAGCCCGGAAGAAGCCATCGATCGGCCCATGTTCACCAGCGAATGGTCGGAACGGCACGTAGCCTTTGTGGCTGGGCTGGGAACGTTTGGCCTGTGCACCCACCTTATAACCAAACGCGGCAAGGCCATGCGGTTAGGCAGCATCATTACCGACGCGCCGTTCGATCCAACCCCACGCCCCTACAAAGATGACCCCTTTGCCTATTGCACCAAGTGCGGCGCTTGCGCGAAACAGTGCCCCATCGATGCGCTTTCGCTGGAAGACGGGAAAAACTTCCAGACCTGCTGGGAATATTTGGAGGAAACGAAAATTCGATTCAAGCCGCGCTACGGGTGTGGCAAATGCCAGCTGGAGGTGCCCTGCGAAACGCGTATCCCCGCCCCAGAGTACGCTTATCTGAACGAATAAGGCCCAGAAAAAGGAAACCTATGATCATGAACAGAAGAACCTTTGTGGGAGCGACCGCCGGCACGGTGGCCGCCGCGCTGCTGCAAACCAACTTGGCGGCCTGCGCGAAGCAGGAAGCTTATGACGTGGTGGTTGTTGGTGCGGGCGTGGTGGGATGCTGCACGGCCCGCGAACTGATGCGCTACCAGCTAAGCGTGCTGGTGTTGGAAGCCGGGGCCGACATTGCCATGGGCGCAACGCGGGCGAATTCGGGCATAGTGCATGCGGGCTACGACCCCACGCCTGGCACGAGCAAAGCCGCCTATAACGTGCAGGGCGCGGCGATGTTCCCCGCATGGCAGGCGGACTTGGGCTTTGCATACTTCAAAAACGGCGCGCTGGTGCTGGCCTTCGACGACGCGGACAGGGCCACCTTGGAGCAGCTGCATGCGCGCGGGATAGAAAACGGCGCATCGGAAACGCGCGTGATCGGGCAAGAAGAACTGCGCCAGTTAGAGCCCAACGTGTCCCCTGAAGCCATAGGAGCGCTGCTGGTGCCCGAAAGCGGCGTGTGCGATCCGTACGGCCTGACCTACGGTGCTGCGGAAAACGCCGCCGACAACGGAGCGGAATTCCTGTTCGGGCAGCGGGTGGTCGGGATCGAATGTGCGGCCGGCGCGGGCGCAAGCGGCTGGCGCGTTACCACCGAAGCCGGGCTTAGCGTGACCGCGCGCACAGTGGTGAACGCCGCCGGCATCAATTCCGACACGCTGAACAACCTGGTCAGCGCCACCAAGCTAAGCATAGCCCCCAAACGCGGCGAATACCACCTGTTCAAAAACGGCACCGGCGCGGGGCCCGACGGCGCGGACGCTCCCTTCGGCGCCCCGTTTGCCCACACCATGTTCCAAACCCCCAGCGAAAAGGGCAAAGGCGTGCTGGTGGGCGCCGTGGCCTTCGGCAACCCCTTCTGCGGGCCTAATTCCGTTGCGCAGGAAAGCCGCACGGATGTGTCCACCACCCAAGACGGGCTGGACTACGTGCTGCAGCAGGCTTCCCGCACGTGGCCCGGCGCTGCCGCGGCGGCCGCAGCCGGCAACGTGATTTCCAACTTCGCCGGTCTGCGCGCCAGCAACGCCGAAACGGGCGATTTCGTGATTGGCCCTGTTGACGACGCCCCCGGGTTCTTCAACGCCGCCTGCATCGATTCACCTGGGCTGGCCAGCGCACCGGCCATCGGTACCAACCTGGCGGCCATGGTGGCGGCCTACACAGGCGCGGCGGAAAACCCTACGTTCAACCCCACGCGGCAAGCGCCTCCCCTGCTGGTCATGATGCCGCAGGAAGCCGTAGATGCCCTGGTAGCGCAAGACGCGCGCTTCGGCAACCCAGTGTGCCAGTGCTGCCACGTAAGCGAAGGAGAACTGGTGGAGGCGCTGCATCGCAGCCTGCCCGTGGGGTGCCTGGACGCGCTGAAGTGGCGCACCGGGGCCACCATGGGGCCCTGCCAAGGCGGGCGCTGCACAGGCCGCATCCTGGAAATCATCGCGCGTGAAACGGGCGCAAATCTGCGGGAATTCACCAAGCGCCTGGACGACTCCGCGCTGGTGGCGGGCGCAGAATGCGAAGTGCCCGCAGAATACGCGAACCTGCCGGCCGCGGCAGCCCCCGAAGCCGACGCCCCCTTCGAAAAACCCCGTTCAAGCTACTGCATCCCCGGCCCGCGGCCCGCGGGCGTATATTCGGCCCAGGGCACCATAGACCTGATGGCAGTCACGGGCTGTGCGCCCGGCACCCAAGCGGTCATCTGGGGAAACACCGCGCTGGCCCAAGAATGCGAAGCGCTGCTGCAGCGCCTGGGCTGCGCCGTCACGCACGTGACAGACCGGCAGCTGGTGCGCGTGGAAGGCACGCCCCGCGTGGAAGCCGCCGTCTTCGAAGCAGCAGACGGCACGCAGACACGCATGCCCTGCGACCTGCTGGTAGTGTCGCGCGACATGGTATAATCCCCCCCGCGCAACCGCGCCAAGGCCAAACGCCGCTGGCAGCGCAGCGCCCAAGAAGAAGGAGCCTCTCGGGGCTCCTTCCTTTTTCGCGCATGCGCCCCAAATCAGCACAACAAGGCGCATAATGGTCGCACAACCACTGCGGAAGAAAAGAGGGGTCATGGCTGAGGTGTTGGAAGCCGTTATGTTGGTGTGTTTTGGGCTGTCGTGGCCGCTGAACGCCTGGAAAAGCTACAAGGCGAAAACGGCGCGCGGCACCAGTTGGCAGTTTTTGGGGCTGATCACGCTGGGTTATTGCGCCGGCATTGCCGCGAAGTTTCTGGGTGCTCAGGTGAACTGGGTGTTGGCGGTATACTTCCTGAACTTGGCGTGCCTGGGCGTGAACTGGGCGGTATACGCCCGCAACCGCGGCCTGGACGCCACGCGGGCCTAACGCCGCTTGGCGCTTAGTCCCCCAAGCAGTCCTGCAGCACGCGTTCTTTGTCTTCGGGATGCAGCAGCTCAGACCACGAACACGCAGAACACGTCGCCGTATTCTTCGGTGTTCACCAATCGCCCGTAGTCGTCAATCCACAGCACGCGCCCCGTGAACGAACAAAACGACCAAACAGCCCGTGTCAAACACCTACGGGACGCAAAAATACCGATTGTGAACGAATAGGCACCTGCCGGAAAAGTAAAAAGCTGGTTGTGAACGAATGGGCCTGGCGCCTTTCCCTTCAAAGGCTACTCAAGGGGCGTTTGTTCGTTCACAGCCAGCTATTTTGCACCCCACGCCCCGAATCCCGGGACGCAAATCGTTCATAACTGGCTTTTTACTTTTTTGCGTCCGACCGAATCGTTCACAGCTGGCTTTTTTACGCCTGGAGAACGCGCTACTCCTACAGCGTGTCCAGGAAGCGTTGCTGGGCGGCGCGGCCGGCGGGGTCCCATTTGAACACGCCAGCGTCTTCTAACACAGCCGCGAATACGGCCCCTACCGCGTCTTGCACGTAGAGGTGCAGGTCAACGGGCTGCTGCGCCGTGGGCCCCGCTTCGCTTGGAATGACACTTGCCGCCAGCTCTTCGGCCCAGGGTGCGTGCTTGGCGGCTGCGGGGTTGGCTTCCAGCTGCGCACGCACGGCAGCAGGGTCGCCCTCTGCCAGGGCCTCTTCTACCACCTGCAGCTCTTCGGCCAATCGGCCGGGCAAAATGGCCAGGCCCATCACCTCTATCAGACCGATGTTTTCCTTCTTGATGTGGTGCAGTTCTTCGCGCGGGTGGAAGCGGCCGAAGGGGCGCTTGGCGCTGGTCACATTGCAGCGAAGCACCAAATACAGCGTGTAGGAATCCCCCGCACCCGCCGTGCCCGCCGTCTTGCGCGCAATGGGCGTGATGGTGTTGTGGGGCACTCCTTCGCTTTCGGCCAGCACGCCCACGCTTACATCCGAATAGGCACGCCAGCAATCAAGCACGTACGACGCCGCGCGTGCCAGCTCTTGCGCGTTGTCGCCGGTAAGCCGCAGCACACTCAAAGGCCAGCGCAGCACGGCGCCCTGCACGCCGGAAAAGCCCGGCACATCAAACGTGCTGGCCACGCCCGCGCGTTCCATGGGGAAGGTGTGCAGGCCGGCTTGGTAGTGGTCGTGCGTCAAAATGGAGCCACCCACCAAGGGCAAGTCGGCGTTAGAGCCTATGAAATACTGCGGGAACTGGTCGGTGAATTCCAGCAAGTTTTCAAACGCCTGCCGGTCAACGTGCATAGGAGTGTGTTCCCGATTAATCACGATGCAGTGCTGTTCGTAGTACGAATACGGCGAAAACTGCAGGCCCCAGGGCTGCCCGCCCAGCGTGATAGGCGCAATACGCAAGTTCTGCCGCGCCGGATGGGTGCCGGCGGCGTTGCCAGGCGCACGCCCCGCATAGCCTTCGTTGGAAAGGCACAGCTGGCAGGCCGGGTATGCTTCGCCCAACGCGTCGCCCGCCGGCTTGGCGGCCGCCGCGGCAATGGCGCGTGGGTCCTTTTCCGGCTTGGAGCGGTTGATGGTAATCTCTAGCGGGCCCCACGCGGTGTGCGTGGTCCACTTGATGTCGCGCGCGGCGGCGTGCGCGTGCACATACCCGGAATGGCAGCTGACGCGGTACAGGTACGAACAGGCCGCATCGGGCGTGCCCTGCAGGGCGCCGAACACGGCCGCCACTTCCGAAGGCCGCGGCATCAGCATGTTCATGGCGTGCGCGGCGAAGCTTTCTTCTTCGGCGCGCCCCGCAGGCAAAACACCCAGGCAGCGGGCGGCTTCGGCCAGCTGGTGCGTGTAGAAGTCCGGATCGTCGCACGCAGGTACCGGGGCTTGGCCCGCCGCTGCGGGCGCTCCGGCGTCACCGGCAGGCGCGTCCAGTCCCACCAGCGCCAACAGGCCGTTGCGCGCCCACGTGGCATCCGCTTCGCCCAACAGTTGCACGCGCAAGGCATACGCCAACAGCTGGTCAACCGCTTGCGAAGCGGCGGTTTCCGCCCGCGCCACGCAGCCGCTTTTCGCCTGCAGCTGCGCAATGGCCTGCTGGAAGCGCTGGGTTTGAGCGTTGGTCCATTCCGCCGGGTTGTCGCTGGTCAAAAGCATGCTGGCACAGCAGCTGGCGGCATCAAGCTGCAGGGCACGCTGGCCATCCGTCAAGTCCACGTCTTCGCGCAAAAACACCACGTCGGGGTCGTTGCCGAAAGCGCGGCCGTCTAACGGCGCGCGATACACGGTGTTGGTCAGGCTGTTGCGCGTGCTCACACGCTCGCGCTCCGTCTGGCGCATGACCAGGTTGGCATCCCAATCCAGCCCCACATCGCACCCTATGCGGCAGAAATCCGCCACACCGAAAGCGCTGGCCAACGGCACGCCGCAGAAGTCCAAAATAGTTTCGGATCCCGCCGCTTCGCGCAGCAGCGCCACGGCATCGGCCATCAGCTGCCCGCGGTTCATCCCGGCGCGCGGAATCATGCACGCCGCGTACAGGAAATCCAGTTTCAGCAGGCCAAAGCCCCAATCCTGCACCGCCGTGCGAATGCAGCGCGCCACATAGTCGCGCACCTGCGGGTTACGAGTGTCAAGCGCGAACGAACCGCTCCAATGGACGCCCGCGCGCACCGGTTCGCCCGCTTCGTCGCGCTGCAGCCAATCGGGGTGTTCCGCGAACAGGCGCGAATCCTGCTCGCACACAAAGGGGGCCATCCACAGGCCCGGCAGAAAGCCCTCCGCGCGGATGCCAGCGGCCAGGGCGCGCAACCCGCGCGGAAAGCGATCGGCGCGCAGGTCAAGCCAATCCCCCACGGCCGCATAACCATCGTCAATCTGGAACACGCGCGTAAGACCCGCAGTATCCATCCTCGTAAACGCCTGCTGCATGCCATGCAGGTCTTCCAGCAACGCATCTTCGGTAATGTCGCCATAATGCCGGTACCAGCTGCTGTAGCCCACAAGCGGCCTGCAGCGCGGCGCTGGCATGCCCAGCGCGGCAAACCAAGCGGAAAACGCCTGGTCAAGCGCCCGCTCCTTTGCCGCATCACCGCCCGCCGCCGCAGCGCCGGCCACGTCACCTTCAACCAACAGCACGTTTGCCAAGCGCACGCAAACGCCCGCATCCAGCATGCGGTTAGGAACTTCAGGACACACCAGCAACTGGCGTTGCCCCAGGTTAAAGTCGAATTTCGTGAACCCGTCCGCTTCGGAAAGCCCGCCGGCGAACAACAGACGCTGCCCCACGAAGTAACAATACGTCCACCCGTGCAGACGCCCCGGCAAGTTGGGATAATCCGTGAACCGATAATCCCCCGACCCGTCTAGCACATAGCGGTCCACCACCGCCCCAGGCGCAAAGCTCAGCCCCGCCTGGCGCGCATCCAGCGGCACTTCAGCCGTATCGGTCCACGACTGATAGCCGTTAAACAGGCACTTTTCGTACTGCTCAACCTCCACCGGCACAAACACCGCCACCTGCGTGACGCGAAGCGCCCGCTCCGGCGTGAGCGTTACCTGCACGCGATGGGCTTGCGCGCCCTGCATCCGCATGTCGGCCTGAAGCCGAAACGGCACGCCGTCCTGCACCGAAGCCGGCACCACCACGCAGGCGTCTTCGTCCTGCCAGTCGGCCCAAAACACCTGCTCTTCGGTTTCCCCGTCAAGCAGGTAACATATCTCAATCCTGCTAGGCCGCACGGCTACTCGCCCTCTCCGGCGTCCG
>JAUNIP010000036.1:0-12072 GCA_030523425.1 Coriobacteriia bacterium | reverse complement strand
AGTGCCCGCGCCCGCAGTGCCCGCGCTGCCATGCTTATAGCCTGCCCCAGCGCGGATTCGCCTGGCTGGTAGAAATACACCAGCCAGTTGTTGATGATGCCCAACATCATGGACCAGCCCAGCTGGCCTAACGCGAAAACCCACAAAATGCGATTGGGTGCCACTTGGGGTGCCTGAGGCGCGGCGGCCCCAGCCGCGGCTTGAAGTTCAGACGTGCTTGAAGTCATGACGGCTCCTTCGCTTGGACATTATGTACCGTGCGAATAATACTACTTCATAGTGATATGCAATTGCCCTTGCAAAGGTTCTCAAGCTTCTAAAACACGGAGTTGGCATGGCCATGAACATCTGGTGCACAAAAAAACGACCCCGGGGATTCCGGGGTCGTTGGCATTTGGGGATTCCCTTTAAGGCTTACAGAGCCTTCTTGGCAACCTCCACCACAGCGGCAAAGGCGTCGGGGTCGTTAATGGCCATGTCGGAAAGAACCTTGCGGTCCAGTTCCACGCCGGCCTTCTTCAGGCCGTTCATGAACACGCTGTAGGACAGGCCGTTGATGCGGGCAGCGGCGTTGATGCGGGTAATCCACAGGCGGCGGATTTCGCGCTTCTTGTTGCGGCGGTCACGGTACTGGTACTGCAGCGACTTCATGACCTGCTGCTTGGCGTTGCGGTAAGAACGAGACTTCGCGCCGTAGTAACCCTTCGCGCGGGCCAAAGTGGTGCGACGCTTTTTGCGTGCGCTGATAGAACGCTTCACACGTGCCATAGTGTATCTCCTTTACTGGTAAAACGTAGGCTTAGCGCAGGCCCAGGTTGCGGGACACAACCTTGTTGTCGGCTTTGGCAAGCTCGGTGTCGTGGCGGAAATTGCGCTTACGCTTGGGGCTCTTCTTGGTAAGAATGTGGCTCTTGTAAGCCTTGGAACGCATAATCTTGCCAGAACCGGTTACGCGGAAACGCTTAGCGGTGCCGCGGTGGGTCTTCATCTTAGGCATTATTCGTCCTTCCCTTCTTTTTTATCTTTCTTTTCGGAATTCTTCTTCTTGGCTTTCGGCAGAGGGGCAATCTGCATGTGCATGTTGCGGCCCTCCATCTTAGGCTGGCTTTCTATGACTGCTACGTCTTTCAGGTCGTCGGCAAGACGCTCCAAGATGGTCAGGCCCTGTTCAGGGTGGGCCATTTCGCGGCCGCGGAACATGATGGTGATCTTCACCTTGTTCCCATCCTCCAAGAAACGCAGCACGTGCTTTTTCTTGGTGGTGTAGTCCCCCACGTCAATCTTGGGGCGGAACTTCATTTCCTTGACTTCTATCTTGTTTTGGTTCTTGCGAGCCTGCTTGGCCTTGATGGCCTGGTCGTACTTGAACTTGCCGTAGTCCATGATGCGGCACACAGGCGGTTCGGCATTCGGGGCAATCTCTACCAGATCATACCCTTCCTGTTCAGCGATCCGCAGTGCTTCGCGGGAAGAATAAATTCCCATTTGCTCACCGTCATAGCTAATCAGGCGGCATTCGCGTACGGTAATCTCTTCGTTGAGCCGGGGCTCTTGAGCAGCTATAGTGTCCACCTCCTAAGTGGTACCGTTGCCAAAAAGAAAACCCAGGTGCGCAACCCGGGCTCACGTGAAAAGCTTGCGCTTCGCGTTATTCACATGACCCATCAGCTTGCGCCGAACCAGGTGGGAGGCCTTTCCTCCGCTTGTTTTGACAGCCTTGGTAGGTTAACACAACGCACGCCACATTGCCAGCAGAAATTTTCCAGGGACGGGAAACAAAGGGGGCGGTCCTAAGGCCGCCCCCGTCATGCGCTCTAGCCTTCTGCCACGGCGTCCTTGCCGGGGTGGAATTCCTTGCCTTCTTTGCGCATCTGCGCGTATTCGGCGGTGGCGGTGAACAGCACGTCGGAACTGGAGTTCAGGGCGGTTTCGCAGGAGTCCTGGATGACGCCGATTATGAAGCCGATGGCAACCACCTGCATGGCAATGTCGTTGCTGATGCCGAACAGCGAGCAGGCCAGCGGAATCAGCAGCAGCGAGCCGCCCGCAACGCCGGAAGCGCCGCACGCGGAAACGGCCGCCAGCACGCACAGGATGATGGCCGTAACCGGATCGATGGACATGCCCAGCGTGTGGGCCGCAGCCATAGACATCACCGAAATGGTGACCGCCGCGCCGCCCATGTTGATGGTGGCGCCAAGCGGGATTGACACGCCGTAAGTGTCCTCATTCAGGCCCAGCTTGCGGCACAGTTCCATGTTCACGGGGATGTTAGCGGCAGAACTGCGGGTGAAAAACGCCATCAGGCCGGAATCCTTCAGCGTGCGCAGCACCAGCGGATACGGGTTCTTGCGGAAGCCGATGAAGGCGATGATGGGGTTGGTGACCAGCGCGATGAACAGCATGCACGCCACCAGCACCACAATGATCTGACCGTAGTTGATGAAAATTTCCACGCCGTTTTCGGAAACAGACGTATACACCAGGCCCCAAATGCCGAAGGGGGCCAACGCGATGACCCAACGGACCACTTGGTTGATGGCGTCGGCAATGTTGCTAAGCGCGTTCTTGAAGTTGTCCGGCGCCTTGCGGAAGGCCACGCCCAAAAGGATGGCCCATGCCAAAACGCCCAGGTAGTTCGCGTTCATAAGCGCGTCAACCGGGTTGGTGAAAATTTTCATGACCAACGTGGTCAGCACTTCCCCAATGCCGGAAGGCGAAGACTGCGTGACGTCTTCAGCGGAAACCAGCACCAAGTCGCACGGGAAGGCGAAGCTTGCCATCACACCCACGATGCCAGCAATCAGCGTGCCCACCACATACATAAGCACCACGCTTTTCATGGAACCGGCGGTTTTCGCATTGGCCAGCGCCGACATGACGATGAACAGCACCAGCACCGGGGCCACGGCCTTCAGGGCGGCCACGAAGATGTCGCCGAACAGCGGGATGATGTCGTTGCCCGGCATGACCAGCGCCAACACAACGCCGGCAACCAGACCGATGAGAATGCGGATGATCAGGCTCAAGTCATTCCATTTAGTGCCAAGGTCTTTCAAAACGGACATGGGGAAATCCTCCCGATTACTAGCTCGAACTTACAGGCACGTTCACAAAACGTTCATATTATAGGCGAATACCATTTCAGCGCCGTTAAGAATATCGAGAACGGCAAAACTGCTTTCACTTGCAGAAAACCGTGGTAGAATAACGCCTGCTGTGCGGGCGTGGCGGAATTGGCAGACGCGCCAGATTTAGGTTCTGGTGGGCACACCCCGTGAAGGTTCAAGTCCTTTCGCCCGCACCATTTTACTAGCTTGGAAACCCCCCATTTTGCAATAAGCATCAAGCCGCCAGCGCCCCCCGCGAAAGGGCTTGAACCGGCAGATTGCGCGCCATAAGCGAACATGCCAGTGGCATGTTCGCGGCGTGCAACGGCGCGGCGAACGGCAGTGAGCAAGCCGGGCGGCTGCGCAGCAGACGCGCAAGTCCTTTCGCCCGCACCATTTCTTCCAGTTTGGAAATCCTCCATTAAGAATTACATGTCACCTTGGCCGGGGCTTAAAACGCGCGCACGTGTCACCTTGGCCGGAGCCGCGAAGCCCCGGAGTGGAGAGGTCTACTCCGGGGCGAGGACCACTCCCGTGTTTCCCCCACCCCCCAGGCAATCGCTTGCGTTCAGGAACGGAGAAAGGCACCTTTCGGGGCAGGCCGGGCCGATTTTCGGCCACAGGCTTCGTTCAGGAACGGAGAAAGCCCACGAAGGCACCCTACGCGCGCGGGAAGACGGTGGCAGCGGCCACTGCGGCGAGAGGCTTCCGCCGGCCGCGCGCGGGAAATGCCAGGTCGGAGAGGTTCGCCGCCTTTCGCCATTTCAAGGCGCCGCGTCCTGCAAAGCGCGAAACCGCCTTTCTCCGTTCCTGAACGCACGCAGATGCGAAAAGCCTCCCGAAACCGGCGGTTTTCGCCCCGTTCTCCGTTCCTGAACGAAAAAGGGTGTTGGCCGCAGCCGGATGGCACAGAGTGCCCGCCCCCGCGCTAAATGCGGTCTTCCAAATCTAGCTGCATCAGGTAGACGTTTTCGCGCAGGCGCTTGGCGTAGGGGCGGCTCATGCGCTCTTGCTCTACGGCTTCGTTGATGAACTTCAGTTCCAGGCGCAAGGCCAACAGCTCAATCTCGTCGCCCTTATCGGCCGTGCGCGCTAAGGCTGTCACCGAAGGCATCTGCATGCGCAGCTGGTCGCGCAGTGCCTGGTATTCCAGCACAGTGGCGGCCACGTCTTCGGTGTCTTCTTCCATGCTGGCCATGTCCTGCTGCAGGCGGCGAATCACATACTCGTATTCGCGCATCTGCAAATCGCGCAGGGCCATGCTGCGCTCGCTGGGCTCCAAGAAGGGAATGTGCTGCTGCATGCGGCGCACGTTGGCGCGCAGACGCCTGTACAGGCGCGAAGCGCGCGCGGCCATGTCGGAGAACACGTTGTCATGGCGCAGCAGGATTTCCCGGCGCTCAAGGCGCGAAAGCTGCTCGTAGGCAATTTCGTAATCTAGGGCATCCTGCGCCATCTGCTCGGCGATGAATTCCTTTTCCCAGCCGATGCAGCGCAGGCGCAGGGCAATGTTCTTTTCGTCGCCCAGGTCGTTGTCATCTTTGATGCGCGTGATGCGGTTGTTGTAGGCCGCCACCACGCTGGCCGTGGCCGCGGCGGTTTCGCGGGTCTGGCGCTCGGTCAGTTCCTCTATCACCGTGCGCAGAATGTCTAGCAGGGCTGCCACGTCGCGCTCACGGCGCTGCGCTTCACTTTCCTGCACCTTCTTCTTGGGCACCAAAAGCGGCACCACGAAGGTGGCCAACAGCAGCGTGGTCAGAATAACGCCGCAGGCCAAGAACAGCAGCAGGTCGCGGTACGGGAAGGGCTCCACTTCCCCGCCGGCGCCCACAAGGGTGAGCGGCAGCGAAAACATGATGGACAGCGTGATGGTGCCCTTCGCGCCCGAAAGCGTAAGGGCCAAAGCCGAAAGCACGCTTTGCTTGGTGAACCTGAAGGTATCGCCTGCGCGGTGCGCCGCAATCCATTCCACGCTCAGGGAAAACAGGAAGCGCACCAGTTCCAGCGCCAGCGTGATGACCAGCACCGCCACAATCAGCGATTCGTTGGGAATGGCGTAGTTGGCCCACGTGGATTCCATGGAAGAGGGCAGTTGGGTGCCCAGCAGCACAAACACAATGCCGTTCAGCACGAAGGACAGCACCTTCCACACACCGCTGGAAACCACGCTGTTGTGCGCGGGAGTAACGCCGCTCGCGCGCGGGGTGATAGCGTTCACAATACCGCACAGCACCACCGCGATAATGCCGCTGACATGCAGACCTTCCGCAATCAGATACACCATGAACGGAATGAAGATCTCCAGCAGCACGTGGAACGTGGTGTCCTGCAGGCCGGTTTCACGAATCTTGCGGATGGCGTAATTCAGCGCCACGCCACTGAGCACGCCCACCAAAAGGCCGCCGAAGAACAACACCAAGAATTCGATGCCGGCATCCACCAGCGAAAACGCTCCCGTGACCACCGCGGCCACGGCAAACTGGAAGCACACCAGGCCCGAAGCGTCGTTCAGCAGCGCTTCACCTTTCAGTATGGCCTTGTTGCGCTGCGAAATGTCGGTCTGCCTGCTTACCACCGCCACCGCCACGGCATCGGTAGGCCCTAAGGCGGCGCCCAGCGCGAAGCAGGCCGCCAACGGGATGGAGGGCATGACCCAGTTCAGCGCGAAGCCCACCATCAGCACGATGGCCACCACCAGGCCTATGGCATATATCAGGATGGGCGACTTGTAGCGCCACAGGTCGGTCAGGCTGGCATTGCGCGCGTCGTCGTACAGAAGCGGTGCTATGAACAGCACCAAAAACAGCTCCGGGTCAAGCTTCACGTCCACCTGACCTGCGGCGATGATGGCAATACCCACACCCATCAGAATCTGGATAAGGGAAGTGGGCACCTTCGGCAAGAACTGCGAAACCACCGAGGAGATGAGCACGGCGGCAGAAAGCAACAACACCAACTGCAGTGTTTCCACAGCCACCTCCCCTGTCTACGCGCGTTTTCTTCCCCTTGATTATAAGGGCTTTTCACCCGCGCGCGGGCGAAGGCACAAGCATTTAACAGTTTTCCTTATACGCACAGGGGCGGGGACGGCGTCACCTGGCGCCGGCGCTACATCTTTTGCGGGGCGCTTACTCCTAGCAGGTCAAGCGTTAGGGCCAACACCTTGCGCGTGGCGTCGCACAGCGCCAGGCGGGCTGTCTGAAGCGCGGCGTCTTCGCAGATCACGTGGCAGTTGGTGTAGAACTGGTGGAACAGGCCCGCCAGCTCCTGCGCGTAATGGGTGCAGCGGAAGGGCGCGCGGTCGCGGGCAGCCAGCGCTATGAAGTCCGGGAAGTCGGCCATCTTGCGCATCAGGGCCAGTTCAGTGGGGTGCTCTAGCGCCGAAAGGTCCGCTTCTGCCGGCACCAGCTGCGCGGCCAGGGCGTCCGTTTCGCCTTCTTCCACGCCAGCGGCCTTGCGCAATATGCTGCAGATGCGCGCGTGGGCGTACTGCACGTAATACACCGGGTTGCTGGCATCCTGCTTCTTGGCGGCCTCGATGTCGAAGTCGATGGGTTGGTCGCTGGAGCGCGACAGCATCAAAAAGCGCGTGGCGTCCACGCCCACCTCGTCGATCAGCTCTTCGAAGGTGACCATTTCGCCTGTGCGCTTGGACATGCGCACCGCTTCGCCGTTGCGGAACAGGTTCACCAGCTGGCCTAGCACCACTTCCAGCGTATTGGGCCGCCCCCATGCCTCCAGCATGGCTTCGCAGCGCTTCACATAGCCGTGATGGTCAGCTCCCCAGATGTTGATCAGGTGGTCGAAGCCGCGCTGCAGCTTGTCGTAGTGGTAGGCGCAGTCGCTCATGAAGTACGTCATTTCGCCGTTTTCCTTGATGAGCACGCGGTCTTTGTCGTCGCCGAACGTGGTGGACCTGAACCACGTGGCGCCGTCATGCTCGTAGATGTGGCCGGCTTCGCGGAAGGCCGCCAGTGCGCGGTCCACGGCGTTGGTGCCGTCCGGACCAGGCACGTACAGGCTGCGTTCGCTGAAGTAGCAGTCGAAGTGGTTGCCAAAGCCTTCCAGCGTGTTCTGCACGCGCTTCAGCATCATTTCGTAGCCGAATTCGCGGAACGTTTCATGGCGCTTCTGCGGGTCGGTGTCTAGCCACTTGCCGCCGTCGCGGTCCACCAGCGCCTGGGCGATGTCGGTCACGTACGCCCCGCCGTAGGCCTTTTCGGGCAGCTCCACGCTTTCGCCCAAAAGCTGCCGGTAGCGCACCACAATAGAGTTGCCGAACACGTCCATCTGCACGCCGTGGTCGTTCACGTAGAATTCTTCGTACACGTCATAACCGGCGTGGCGCATCACGCGGCCCAGGCTGTCGCCTAGCGCCGCCCAGCGGCCGTGGCCCACATGCATGGGGCCTGTGGGGTTAGCCGAAACGTATTCCAAGTTCACGCGGTTGTGTTCGCCCGCAGCGCCCTTGCCGAAGTCCCCCTTCGCCGCACGCACGTCGCGAATGACGCCCTGCAAAGCGGCGTTGCACAGCCGGATGTTGATGAAGCCCGGGCCCGCGATTTCCACGCTGCTGATTACAGCGTTTTCCGGCAGATGGTCCACGATGGCCTGCGCCACGTCGCGCGGGCTGCGATGCGCCAGCTTCGCGCTACGCATGGCCACAGTGGATGCCCAGTCGCCGTTCGCTTCGTCGCGCGGGCGCTCAAGCGCCGCTTCCGGCACTGCTTCCATGGCCAGCGTGCCATCTGCAATGGCGGCGCGCAAGGCGGCATCAATCAGTTGTTCCAGCTGTTCACGAATAAGCATGG
Source organism: Coriobacteriia bacterium (assembly GCA_030523425.1). Lineage (GTDB taxonomy): Bacteria > Actinomycetota > Coriobacteriia > Coriobacteriales > Eggerthellaceae > JAUNIP01. The sequence continues at coordinate 4,151 of JAUNIP010000036.1, read as the reverse complement.
TGTTCCTTATCTTCCCTACTTTGCCAAGGTGGCGTACATGATGGCTTTTATTGAGTGCATACGGTTTTCGGCTTCGTCGAACACCTTCGACTGGGCGGACTCGAACACTTCGTTGGTCACTTCCATTTCGGTCACGCCGAATTTGCCGGCTATCTGGGCGCCTACATCGGTGTTCTTGTCGTGGTAAGACGGCAGGCAGTGCATGAAGATGGCGTCCGGCGCGGCCAGGGCCATCACTTCGCGCGTCACGCGATAGGGCGAAAGCAGGCGGATGCGTTCGGACCACAGGTAGTCCGGCTCCCCCATAGAAACCCAGATGTCGGTGTAAATCACCTGCGCGCCGGTGCAGGCTTCCTGCACGTCTTCGGTCAGCGTGACCGACCCCCCGCATTCAGCGGCGATGGCGCTGCACTGCTCCACGAAGTCTTCGCGCGGCATGTTCTTGCGCGGGCCGCACGCCACAAAGTGCATGCCCAGCTTCGCGCACGCCGCCATAAGCGACGCGCCCACGTTGTTTTGCGCGTCGCCCATAAACACCAGCTTCAGGCCTTCCAACCCTGTGCCGAAGCTTTCTTCGATGGTCATCATATCGGCGATCATCTGCGTGGGGTGCGCTTCGTCGGTAAGTCCGTTCCACACGGGCACGCCGGCCTTTTCGGCCAGCTCTTCCACCAGTTCCTGGCTAAAGCCGCGGTATTCGATGCCGTCGTACATGCGGCCTAACACCCGCGCCGTGTCCGCAATGGATTCCTTCTTCCCCATTTGGCTGCCGGCGGAATCCAAGTACGTCACACCCATGCCAAGGTCATACGCCGCCACTTCGAAGGCGCACCGCGTGCGCGTGGACGTCTTTTCGAACAGCAGCACGATGTTTTTGCCTTCCAGCCGCTTATGAGGCACGCCGTCGCGCTTCAGCTGCTTGAATTCGCGGGAAAGCGCAATCAGGTAGCGCAGTTCCTCCGGCGTGAGGTCAACGATTTTCAGCAGGCTGCGGCCCGCAAGATTAACGCTCATGAGACTCCTTAGGTGGGCTTCCGGCACGCGCTGTTACGCGTCGGCCGCATTCGTGCTCGCGGCGTACAGATCCGCTTGGGTAATGGTTTGCGTGCCCGGGGCCAACTCGTCCAGATCGATGTTGTAGGTAAGCACAATCAAAACGAACAGGATTAACGACGCAAAGAAAATAACCCCGAAGACTTCCTTGTTCACATGCCCGAAGCACCACTCCAAGAAGGGATACACCTGCCACGTGATAAGGGAAGCGAATATACCGAAAGCCAAGGTGTACAGCAAGCAGATCTGCCCGTCGAAGTTCAAGAACTGGTCGCGATAATCCCAGGCATGATAGTCCTGGTTGAACAGGTAGCCCAAGATGAGCTCGGCCGCCACGCAGAACAGCGTGTTCACCAGGAAACTTAGCACGTAAGCCACCGCTTCGTTGCGGCACTTCCTGCGGAACAGCATGTATATGGGATACAGCGCAAGCCCGCAAAACGCCACCGCTATGCCGTAGATGAAAAACGGGTTCATGTTGTCGCGCCAGGTAAGGCTGTCGGAGGCGGCCACGGTGCCCGGGAACAGCCCGTTCACCACCAGCACCTGCACCAGCATTTCCATCCAGTGGCCCATGACGCTGAACACGAAGAAGTAAATGAGCAGGCGCAGCCAGAAGTTTCGCGACTTCGGGTCCCACATGGTGCGATCAAGCGCTTCTTGGGCCTGCGCTTGCGTTTGCGGAGCAAACGGCCGCACCAGCACTGCCTTCGCCCTGCGAGACGTCAGGAAATACACTATCACCAGGCCGGCCCATATCGCATTAGAAACCACGCTTTCAATCGCAAGGTCGTTGACCATCGCCTGCGTGATCATGCTGATGGCAAACGAAACAATTGCGTTGATGATGGTTACATAGCGGGCAACAGCGCGGCGCGTGATCAGCAGATACGTGGTAACAGCCGCCAGCACTATTTCCAAAGCCGTCGAAATGCTGAAGAAGTCCAGGGAAATAGAGGAGCCCTTCATGAACAGGCAGACCACAAACTCCATGAAAATGGCAATGATGTTGAGGACAATCAACACCCACATGAAGCCCAGCCCGCTGTTCTCATTGAACTTGCTAGGCTTGGTGGTTGCGGTGGGCTGGGCGGAGTCTGCAGGCTTGGCTAACTCGGCACATTCCGCAGGTTCAGCAGCGCCCTTAGCATCAACGGGTTGCATGTCGGTTTGCAACATAGGTTCTTCCATGGCAGCTCCTCCACCCAAATGGCCTTTAACTAGGTTGAATGGTAACAGATTACATGCAAAACAACCCCCTAAACACCACCACCGCGCCCAAACAGCAGCGCCCAGGAACAAATAGCCAGCTGTGAACTAGCGAACGCGCGGGCTGCGGTAGGGCCTATCAGGCCTGGGACGTAAAAAGCCGGCTATGAACGAATCGGGCGAGCGGGCTGACGCAAAAAGCTAATTGTGAACGAATTGGGGTGCGGGTTGCGGAGGGCGGGGTCGTAAAACGCGAGCTGTGCACGAACAAACGCCCTTGGAGCGCCTTATTGGGGGCGACCCGCCAGGCCGATTCGTTCATAACTAGCTTTTTACGTTTTTGACAAGCGCCAATTCGTTCACAGCCCACGTTTTACGACCTCGTGCACGGGTCCCAGCGGACCGGCTATGCGTTTGTTCGTTCACATCTGGCGTTTTGCTGTGGCGACGTCCCAATCCCGCCGGCGGCCAGGAGCGGCTGCACGCGACGCAACCTGACAAAAAGAACACGGCCCTGCCATTCCTGCACTTTGCTGAAAGTGCCCCAAAACCGCACCTCAACCATTGTTGCGAGATTTCTGGAGCGGGTGACGGGAATCGAACCCGCGTCATGAGCTTGGAAGGCTCAGGTTCTACCATTGAACTACACCCGCGAAGGATGGTCGGGACGACAGGATTCGAACCTGCGACATCCTGCTCCCAAAGCAGGCGCGCTACCAGACTGCGCCACGTCCCGACAAGCACAGCCAAGCTATTGTAGCAGGAAAACGTGCGGCTACTGCGACAATTTGCCTTTCAGCTGCCGCAGCGCGTTGCCGCGGTGGCTCACCAGCGCCTTTTCGCTTTGGGAAACCTGCGCCATGGTGCAGCGGCCTTCGAACACGTCGGGCCAAAACAGCGGGTCGTAGCCGAAGCCGCCATCCCCCACCGGCTTGTGCCCGATGCGGCCTTCCACGGTGCCAAACGCGCAGGTTTCGCTGCCGTCTTCGTCGATGAACGTGAGTGCGCAGGCGAAGCGGGCCGTGCGCGCGTCGTCAGGCACATCAGCCAGTTCCCGCAGCAGCTTGGCGTTGTTGGCGCCGTCATCACACGGCTCTCCTGCGTAGCGCGCTGAATACACGCCCGGCGCGCCGTCCAAGGCATCCACCATCAAGCCGCTGTCGTCGGCCAGCGCCGCCAAGCCGCCGCTGGCAGCATGGGCCGCCAACGCCTTGATACGGCTGTTGCCCGCAAAGGTTTCGGCGTCTTCGGCCGGGTCGCAGTCCAGCCCCAGCTGCTTTAGGCTCCTGAATTCCCAGCCTTCAAAGTTCAGCGCGTGGGCAATCTCGGAAACCTTGTGCGCGTTGTTGGAAGCAATGACAACGGTTTTGGCCATTTAGTTGGCCTCCAGCAGCGTGATTTCAAACGTAAGGTGCTGACCAGCCAGTTCGTGGTTCATGTCGAAAGTGATGTTACCATCTTCCTTGCCAACCACCTTCGCGGGGAAGGGACGGCCGAACTGGTCGGACAGCGTGACCTTCTGCCCCACGCTCAGGCGTTCCGCACCGGGCATGTTGGCTATGGGCACGCTTTGGATGGCGTCGGGGTTCACCGGGCCATAGGCGTCTTCGGGGGCCAAGCGCACGGTCACCGTGTCGCCTACCGCCATGTCCTTCACGGCCTTGTCAAAGCCAGGGATCATCTGGCCGGCCATGCACTTGAACGCCAGCGGCTCGTTGCGGTCGTAGGACGAATCGAACTTTTCGCCGCTGTCCAGCGTGCCGGTGTAGTGCACCTTTACGTTTTTGCCTTCGTTGCTCACGGTGACTCCTTGCCTTCGAACTGGTCAATCAATTGGCGCGCCCAGCAGGATTCGAACCTGCAACCTACGGATTAGAAGTCCGTTGCTC
>JAUNIP010000035.1 GCA_030523425.1 Coriobacteriia bacterium | reverse complement strand
ATCCGCCATCACCCGCCGAGAGGACTTGGGAGCGAAAGCATCGCATTCAAACGCCCCCGGGCAGCCGGATGGGTTGGGGCTTCGCCTAATTCGAACGCATGCTAGCCAGAGAAGAAGGCTTCGGCTATGCGGGCGCTTTCGGCGGCGTCTTTGGCGTAGTAGTCGGCGCCCATGGTTTGGGCGTATTCAGGGGTCAAAACGGCACCGCCCACGAACACTTTCACGTGGGGGGCCCGCTCCCGCAGCAAGGCTATGGTGGCTTCCATGGATCGCACGGTGGTGGTCATAAGGGCGCTTAGGCCTACCAAGGGGATGTTGCGGGACAACACTTGGTCCACCAGCGTTTCAGCCGGCACGTCTTTGCCCAGGTCAACCACGGTATAGCCATAGTTTTCCAGCAGCATTTTCACAATGTTTTTACCTATGTCGTGAATGTCGCCTTCCACGGTTGCCAGCGCAATCACCTTGGCGTTGTCGGCGGCATCGGCGGCGGGCATGCTGGCTTTCACCACATCGAAGCCTGCCTTCACTGCTTCGGCCGAAGCCATCAGCTGCGGCAGGAAGAACGTTCCTGCATCGAAGCGTCGGCCTACTTCATCTAGCGTGGGTATGAGCACGCCGTCAACCACATCTAACGGTTCGTGGTTTTCCAGCAAGGCAGCAGTTGCTTGCGCCATAGGTGCCGAACGACCGGTCAGGATGAGGTTTTGGATGGTGTGAACGGTTTCAGCAGAATCCGCCAAGCTCTCGGGCGCAGGCAGAACGCTTTGGGTGTCTCCAGCGGCAGCAGGCTTTTCAACGTCGGCCGATGAAGCTGGCGCTTCGTAGGGGTCCGGCATGGACGTGCGGTCTGCAATGTAGGCAGCCGCGCCCGCATCTTGCCCGCACAGCACCTTGTAGCTGGTAACGACGTCGCGGTAGCGCGCCGCATTCGGGTTGATTATGGGCAGGTCAAGCCCTGCTCCGAAGGCGGCAGCAAGGAACGTGGAGCTCATCAGCGAACGCTGAGGCAAGCCGAAGCTTATGTTACTGACGCCTAGGGTGGTACGCACGCCCAAGCGCCGCTTCACCAAGGAAAGGGCCTCCAGAATTTCCCGCGCCTCGGCTTGGTTGGTGGCCACCGACATGGTCAGGCAGTCGATAACCACATCCTGGCGCGGGATGCCGTGGCCCTCGGCGGCTTCAACAATGCGCTGCGCGATGGCGAAACGCCCTTCGGCCGTAGGCGGAATTCCCTGTTTGTCAAGGGTCAGGCCTATCACGCAGGCTCCGTATTTCTTGGCTAACGGAAGAATGGAGCGCAGGCTTTCTGCCTTTCCGTTTACGCTGTTGATTAGCGGCTTTCCGGCGTACGTGCGCAGGGCACGCTCCACCGCAGCGGGGTCGGAAGAGTCTATGACCAGAGGTGCCGTGCAGGTGGATTGCAGCTTCTGCACCACGGCTTCCAGCACGACGGGCTCGTCAAGCTCCGGCAAGCCCACATTCACGTCAAGCACGTCTGCCCCGAAGCCAATCTGCCCCACCGCTTCGCCTACCACGTAGTCGTAGTTCGCTTCGCGCAAGGCAGCCTTCAGCTTCGGCTTGCCCGTGGGGTTAATGCGCTCGCCCACTACGGCCACCGAAGCACTGCCTTGGGGAAGCACCACAGCTTGCTGGGCGCTAGTTAACACAAAATGGGCAGGCACCTGCCGCTTGACGGGACTCCCCTGCCGTTTCACCAAGCCACGCAGCTGCCGAATGAAGTCCGGCGTGGTGCCGCAGCAGCCTCCGATGGCGTTGGCTCCAGCTGCCACAATATCCCCCATGGCCTGGGCAAACGCTTCCGCCGTTATGTCATACACCGTGCGCTGGCCCACCATGCGCGGCAAGCCAGCGTTAGGCTGCACTACCACAGGCACCCGGCTGGCTTCGCACAGCTGACGCACCATGGGCAGCAGTTCGGCCGGTCCCAGCGAGCAATTGGTACCCACCAGGTTTGCCCCCATGGCCGAAAGCGAAGCTGCGGCCACATATGCCGGCGTGCCCAAAAACGTGCGCCCGTCTTCTTCGAACGTCATGGAAACCGAAACCGGCAGACGGCAGTTTTCCTTCACCGCCAACAGCGCGGCCTTGGCTTCCCGCAGGTCAGCGAAGGTTTCTATGAGCACCATATCACAGCCGGCGCTCTGGGCGGCACGCGCTTGCTCGGCGAACAGCTGGTAGGCTGCGTCAAAGGTAAGCACGCCCATTGGTTCCAACAATGCGCCTGTAGGCCCAATGTCGGCCGCCACATAGCGCGCTCCGGCCGCCCGTGCGCAGGAAGCCGCAGCCGCATACACAGCATCAACCGTGGCTGCACCCGCAAGCTTCGTGCGGTTGCTCCCAAACGTGTTTGTGGTTATCACTTCAGAACCCGCCGCCACGTATTCGGCGTGTATGGCGGTTATGGCTTCGGGATTGGTCAGACACAGCAAATCCGGCGCTTGCCCGGGCTGCAACAGGCCGCGCTCCTGCAACACGGTGCCCATGCCGCCGTCGAACAGCAGGAACTCTTCCCCCAAAAGCGCACGCCGCAGGTGGTCATCGGCAATAGTCAGTCCCGCTAAGGTATCAAAGGCCGCATCCATGGCAGGTAAGCCCTCTTTCCAAGTAGTTGCAGTACGCGTGCGAAGGGCAGATGCCGCAGGGGCTGGCACCGTCCGCGCACGCTTGGTCTTCGAACAATCCCACCATAGCAGTAATGCTTTTCGTGGGCACCAACAAATGGCTTTCCGCGCAGCTAAGACCCAAATGCTTCGTTGCGTCCACAGCTGCCAAGAACGCAGGCTGCACGCTTAAGGGCATGTCGCCATAGCCGGGGCTGAAGCGCGCGTGGGCAAACAGGCCGCAGCTGCGGGCCTCTTTCGCCACGCGCCGGTGCACTTCTTCGCACACGGCTTCAGCAAGCGCGGAAGCACAGGCGTCATAGAGCAAGAAATCAAGCGTGTTCACCGCTTTCAGCTGGCGCAGCTCCTGTTCGCAGGCCTGCCCCAGCGTGGCGGCGAACAGCACCACGCGCGAACACCCCCGCAGGTGATTGGCACCGTCCGCGCCGGGAAGCCGCAAGCCGCTACGCTGCAGGACCACGCAGGCATCCGCGCCATCCCAACGCGTGGCCCCCAGATCAACCGTATCCGCAACCCAAACAAAGCGCCCGGCATTACGTTGTTCGCAGCGCACAGCCATCTGCTCAAAGCGATCAGCAAGCTCAGGGTCCATTTCCTGCCCCGCGTGCCCCAAAAAGCGCAATGCAGTCGCCCGGTCAACGCAAGCAGAAACAGTGCCCTTGGTAAACGAAGAAACCACCGCGCCGCCCACAGGAATGCGCGTCCCTGCGTCCACCTTACCCCCTGACCAAGGAAGCAGCATCAAGCTCTTGCTTCACGGCGCGGGCCACAGCGGGTCGGTTCATGGTATACACATGCAGGCCGTCAACGCCGTGCGCCGCAAGGTCCACCAGTTGGCGGCACGCATACTCCACACCCGCCTGCTCAAGTGCCACGGGGTCGTTTTCGTAGTGCGCCAAAATCTTCACGATGGGGCTAGGCAGGCTTGCACCGCACATGAACACCATGCGCTGCACCTGGCTTTTGCTCATGAAGGGCATCACGCCGAAGCTGATGGGCAGCGTGACGCCGCGTGCCCGTGCTTCATCTAAAAACGCGTAGGCGTACGAGTTCTGAAAGAACAGCTGCGTCACGAAGAAGTCGGCGCCGGCGTCCTGCTTCGACTTCAAGTGGTCAATATTGGCGCGCGGGTCAGCACAATCAATATGCCCTTCGGGATAGGCCGCAGCGCCCACGCAAAAGCCCTTGTCCTTCAAGTACGCAATCAAATCCACAGCTAAGCGAAATTCGTGCAGCTCAGAGTCTTCCCTCAGGTCTCCGCGCAGGGCCAACACGTTTTCGATGCCGCGGGCTTTCATGTCCTCGCACACGGCATCCAAGTGTTCGCGCGTGGTGTTTGCGCAGGTAAGATGCGCCAACGCCGGCACTCCGAACTGGTCTTGCAGCAACTGCGCCACCGAAACGGTGGCATCGGCCGCCCGCCCGTGGCTGCCGCTTCCGCCCGCCGAAAACGTGACGGAAATGAAGTCGGGGTACAGCTGCGCCAGCTGACCCCCCACGTCAGCCGCCTGCTCCTGCGTCAGATCGCCCTTCGGAGGGAAAATCTCGAAGGAAAACACCGGCTTTCCCAGCGTCTGGAAGGCGGAATAGATGTTTGCAATGCGGCGCTGGCCTTTGGGTGCCGCCGCCGTTGTAGAAGTAGTCTGAGTATCCATAATGGTTCCATTATATTCGTAATGGCCGTGCGCATGCGCTAAACTGTGTGTGCAAATTCTGATAGTCGAAAGGCACTTTCATGCAGACCAATGCGGAATTAACCCAAGAATACCTAGACATCATCGCGCGCAGCAACGGCGACATAGAAGGCCGCCGTGCCGCCCAGGATTACATGCGCAACTCCACCGCCATCGTGCATCACCAGGTGGTGGCAACCAGTTACGTGCCGCGCCTGTTCAACACCAAAACCCGCGAAGCCATGAAGGAATGCGCCGAAACCGCGCATCGTATTTTGGTGAAGGTGATGATGGAGTACCTGGACAACCCCGAATACCGCAAGGTGTTTTCCTTCGACCCGCGCCTGGAAGAGCTCATACTCATCCCCCGCGGCTACCCCGCGGTGCTGCCTTTCGCCCGTGTGGACACGTTCATGGACGAAGACAACTACACGTTCAAGTTCTGCGAATTCAACGGCGACGGATCTTCCGGCATGAACGAAAACCGCGAGATCTCCCTGATGATAGCCCGCAGCCCAGCGTTTCGGGCCTTCGTGAAAGACGATAACGACGGCATCAAGCACCGCATAGAGGTGTGCGAGCTGTTCAACAGCTGGATTGACGAATTCTTAGAGATTTATTCCACGTTCCCCAAGGCGCGCAAGAACCCGCGCTTCGCCATCGTGGATTACCTGGAAAACGGCGTGGTGGACGAATTCAAGCTGTTCGCCGGCCTGTTTGAGGCGCAAGGATACCCCTGCGTGGTGGCCGACGTGCGCGACCTGCATTTCGACGGCAAGCAGCTGACCTACAAGGACGGCAACCGCATAGACGCCATCTGGCGCCGCTGCGTGACCAACGACGTGATTACGTACTGGGATGAATCCCAGGACCTGATAGAAGCTGCGAAGGCCCAGGCTGTGGCCCTGATAGGCAGCTTTGCGGGCCACATTGTGCACGACAAGCAGATTTTCGGCGCGCTGTACGACCCGCGCACGAAGGCAATTCTTACTGATGACGAAAACGCCTTCGTGGAAGCAACGGTGCCTTACACCAACTTCCTAGACAGCACAAAGGTGGACCTGGCGCGCATAAAGGCCGAAAAGGACGGCTGGATTATCAAGCCCACCGACGGCTACGGCGCCCAAGACGTGTACGCCGGCTGCGCGGTTTCGCAAGACGAATGGGAAAGCCTGGTGGATGGCTTCGCGGACAGCAAGGCCGGCTTCCCCTTCATAGTGCAGGCCTACATAACGCCCTTCAAAACCTGGACGCTAGAGCCTGACAAGGGTATAGAAGACCTGTCTGACGAAGAAGTTGCCTGCGAACCCAAGCTGTACAACAACTTAAACGGGCTGTACCTGTACAACGGCACGTTCCAAGGGGTGTTCAGCCGTTTGGGGCCGCTCCCTACCATCAGCAAGGACAAAAAAGGCATCACGCAGGCCACCATTTGGGTAACCGACTAGCATGAAAGCATTCCGCGCGCTTGTTTACATACTGACCACGCTGTGCTTGGCCGTCACCTTTGTGGGGGCCGGCCTGGCCGTATGCATGCAGCCGCTTGCCACCACCATCTTTGCGGGCCTGGCGTGCCCTGGCTATGCCGAAAACAGCCCCTTCACCGCAGAGCAGCTGGTGGAAGGCGCGAAGGCCACGCGCGAATACACCGTGGGCAACCACAACCTTGACGAATTCATGCAGGCGGAGATGTCTTTAAACCTGCAGCTGTATGACACGTTAGGCGCCAAGAAAGTGCTTTCTGCCGACGAAGCGAACATGCTGCGCAAGGCCGTGTCCGAAGGTCCCGACACCTCAGCGTTCAGCGAAGCGCAAACCATTTTGGCTGGGCTGGGATACCAGTACCACAACGACGAAGAGGTCATTTCGCACTTAGATGACGTGTACAACGTGATATTCGCCGCCGTGCCGGTGCTGGCAGTGGTGGCGGTGCTGGCCATTGCCGGGTCCATCTTCGTTGTGCGCCAGCGCGAACCGCGCACCACCGGCGCGGTGTTCACCGTGGCGGGCGGCATCATCTTGGCAGTGTTCGCGGGTTGCGGCATATGGGCGGCTGCGGACTTCTACAGCTTCTTTTCCGCCTTCCATTCGCTGTTCTTCACGGGCGACAGCTGGGTGTTTTATTCCGACAGCCTGCTGATTTGCACCCTTCCGCAAGCTTTCTGGATTTGCATGGGGGCGCTGTGGCTGGGTGTCACGGCGCTGCTGTCCCTGATATCCTTGGTATATGGCATAAAGCAACTACGTAAACGATAAGGAACCACCATGACCGAAACCACCCAAGAAGTGCGCGTGCGCTTCGCACCTTCCCCCACCGGCCGCCTGCACATAGGCGGCGCCCGCACCGCCATCGACAACTGGGCGTTCGCGCGCTCGCAGGGCGGGAAGTTCATCCTGCGCATAGAAGACACCGACCCGGAGCGTTCCACCGAAGAAAACAAGCAGGTGATCCTGCGCGCCATGCGTTGGCTGGGACTGGACTGGGACGAAGGCCCTGAAGTGGGCGGCCCGTTTGGCCCCTACACGCAAATGGAGCGCATGGGCACCTACGCGCAGGCCCTGGAAACGCTGAAGGCGAAAGGTGCCGTGTACCCGTGCTTCTGCACGAAAGAAGAACTTGACGCTAAGCGCGCGAAGGCCGAAGACGAAGAGGGCGGCTATTCCGGTTATGACGGCACCTGCCGCGGCCTTGACCCGGCCGAAGCGAAGCGCCGCATTGAAGCCGGTGAACCGCACGTGTGGCGCTTGGCGGTACCCGAAGGCCACGGACCTATAGAATTCGACGATGCGGTGTATGGCCCCATGAGCTTCCCGGCCGATGTGATGGACGACCTGATTTTGGTGCGCACCGACGGCAGCCCCACGTACAACTTCGCTGTGGTCTGCGACGATGCGAACATGGCCATCACGCACGTAATCCGCGGCGACGACCACCTGTCCAATACGCCGCGCCAGATTCTGATCTACGAGGCCTTAGGCCTGCCGGTGCCCACGTTTGCGCACCTGTCCATGATCTTAGGCCCCGACGGCAAGAAGCTTTCCAAGCGCCACGGTGCCACCAGCGTTGAAGAATACCGCGACCGCGGCTATTTGCCGGATGCCCTGGTGAACTTCCTGGCGCTTTTGGGATGGTCGCTTGACGGCGAAACCACCATCATTCCGCGCGACGTGCTGTGTTCGCAATTCAGCCTGGACCGCATCACCAAGAAGGACGCCATCTTCGACGAGAAGAAGCTAGACTGGATGAACGGCGTCTACATTCGCGAAATGGACGCCGCCACCTGGTATGGGCTGTCCCGTCCGTGGCTGGTGCAGTCAGTGGCAACGGGCTATTGCATCACGCAAACCAGCGTGGTGCCCCAAGCCAATCCTTCCGACCCGAATGCGCCGCAACCAGAGCCTGTGGAAGTTACCGCCGAAGCGCTGCACCGGGCCGAAGCATTCGTGAACGCCAACCAGCCGCTGTTCGAGCGCATATTCCCCCAGGTGCAGGAGCGCCTTAACCGCCTAGATGAAATAGAAGGCAAGATAGATTTCATGTTCAGCGGGGCCAATTGCAGGCTTGACCAGAAGTCAGTGACGAAGGTGCTTTTGAAGGAAGGCGCCCGCGCGGAAGAGATTCTGCGTGCTGTGCGCGACGTGCTGGCCAACGAAGCCATCCCGTGGCAGTGCGACCCGCTGCAAGACGCCTGCAAGCAGCTGTGCGAAACGTTAGATGTGAAGGTGAAGATGGTATTCCAGCCCATCCGCGTGGCCATTGCCGGCAACATGGTTTCTCCCCCGCTGTTCGAGCTGGTGGAGCTGATGGAGCGGGACGATGTGGTGGCGCGCCTGGACAACGTGATAGCAACCGTGTTCGCAGCGCAGTAAGGAGCAGGTATGACAACCGAAATCAAACCCTTGGTGGCCGCAGACGCCTCGCTAGAAGAAGTGCAAGCACGTTTTTCCGATGACAAATTCGCTACGGCGGCAGGATGTACGGTGGTGGAATGCGGCGTGGGGCACGCCGTGTGCGAAATGCAGCTGGACCGCAACCTGCACTACAACGGCATGGGCGGTGTGATGGGCGGCGCCATCTTCACGCTGGCCGATTTCGCCTTGGCCGTAGGCTGCAACATGGGGCAAGCGCCCACGGTTTCAGTAAGCAACACCATCGAGTTTCTGTCTGGCGCAAAGGGCACCAAGCTCATAGCCACGTGCACGGCCGATAAAAGCGGCCGCAGCGTAGCGTATTACACCGTAGACGTTGTTGACGATTTGGCAACAAAAGTGGCACGAATGGTTGCAACCTGTTACCGAAAGGTAAAGTAGAACCGATTTCGCGCAGGGAGTGCCTGTGCACATTCATGTGTGATGCATGCGCTAGAGACAGCACATAAGGCAAGATAGGAAAAGAGCTAAGAATGCCATCGGTTGAAGAATGCTACAAAAAGATGGGCGGCAATTACGAACGGGCCGCCGGCTTGTTGCGCATGGACGCCATGATCAAGAAGTTCGCCGCGAAGTTCTTGGACGACCCCAGCTACAACCAGCTGTGCGAAAGCATGGCTACCGGCGACGTTGACACCGCCTTTCGCGCGGCCCATACCCTGAAGGGCGTCTGCGCGAACCTGGGCTTCGAAAAGCTGCAGAATTCCGCCAGCGAACTGTGCGAAACCCTGCGTGGGAAAGACGCCATAGGCGAAGACACCCAAGCCCTGCTGCCCGGCGTGATGGCCGACTACGAGCTGACCGTGGAAGCCATCAAGGAAATGGAATAAGCGCTCCAATTTATTGCTTGGCGCCCCCCTAACGGGGGGTGTTTTTTTGCACTACTTCGCCATTTCCTGCAAGAAGGCGTACACGGCGGCGAACAGGGCGTCGCCTTCTTCCACCTTGAAGTGGCGCAGGGGCAGCGCCAGGCGCTTCTTTTCCGGCAGGTAACGGGCACCTGAGCGGCGCAGGGGTGTCAGCTGGGCACGCGTTAGCGCTAGAGGCTCCACCACCAGCTTGCCGCCTGTTACGGAAATGGTCTTGATATGGTGTTCGTTGGCGAAGGCCTTGATGCGGCATTTCGCCAGCAGGTTAGAAGCGGCTGCGGGCATGCCGGGACGCTTCAGTTCTAAGTCAGCCGCAAGTTCGTCCACCTGGTCAACCGCGGCCGCGCTGGCAAGCTTGCGGTACCACAGAACGCGTTCGTCGGCGTCAGGCACATATTCTTCAGGCAGGTACGTATGGCCGGGAAGGTTCACCGTTATGTCGGACAGCGCCGCCGGCAGGCCGTCTGCAGAACCGGCTACGCCTTCGCGGGTGGCCTGCACGGCCGCAGCAAGCATCTGGGCGAACAAGTCGAAGCCCACGGCGGACATGTTGCCGCTCTGTTCGGCCCCCAACAGGCTGCCAGCGCCACGGATTTCCAAGTCCCGCATGGCAATGCGCATGCCGCTGCCTAAATCCTGATGCTCGTTCAGCGCCGTCAGGCGCGCAGTGGCCTCTTCGGTTAAGGGCACATGCTCAGGGAACATGAAATACGCGTACGCCTGCGTGCTCGAACGTCCTACGCGGCCTTTCAGCTGGTACATCTGCGCCAAGCCCAGCCGTTGGGAATCTTCGATGATCAGCGTGTTGGTATGCGGGTTGTCTATGCCGCTTTCGATGATGGTGGTGGCCACCAACACGTCCAGCTGCCCGGCGCTGAATTCCTCCATCACGCCTTCCAGTTGGTCCTTGCTCATCTGTCCATGCGCCACGCCCACGCGCGCCTCTTCAGCGGCCCCCTTCACGCGCTCAACCGCCTCTTCGATGGAACGCACCCGGTTAGACACGTAATACACCTGCCCGCCGCGGGCCAGTTCGCGGCGGATAGCGCCGCTGACCACATCGGGGTCCCATTCGCCCACCGTCACCTGCACGGGGCGGCGCTTGTCGGGCGGGGTCAGGATCAGGCTCATATCGCGCACGCCGGAAAGGGACATCTGCATGGTGCGCGGGATGGGCGTGGCCGAAAGCGTGAGCACGTCGATGCTTTCGCGCAGGTTCTTCAGCTGCTCCTTGTGCCCCACGCCGAAGCGCTGCTCTTCGTCCACTATCACCAGGCCCAAATCGTGCGGGTTCACGTCACGCGAAAGCAGGCGGTGCGTGCCCACCAGCACCTGCACGATGCCTTGCGCGAAGCCTTCAAGGGCTGCCGCTTGCTGCTGAGGCGTGCGGAAGCGCGAAAGCACCTCCACGGTAACGCCGAAGGGTTCGAAGCGCTCCTTGAAGTTGGTGAAATGCTGCTGCGCTAAGATGGTGGTGGGGCACAGCACCATCACCTGCTTGTCGTCCTGGGTGGCCTTGAACGCCGCGCGCAGGGCCACTTCGGTCTTTCCGAAGCCCACATCGCCGCAGATCAGGCGGTCCATGGGCTTGGGGGCTTCCATGTCGGCCTTCACGTCGTTGATGGCAGCCAATTGGTCAGGCGTTTCCTGGTACGGGAACGCATCTTCCATTTCCCGCTGACACGGCGTGTCGGGACTGAACGCGAAACCCCTGCTGGCGGCGCGTCGGGAATACACATCCACCAGGTCGAAGGCCAGCTTCTTCGTGGCCTTGCGCGCTTTGCCCAGCGCGCGCGACCAATCGCTGGTGTTCAGCCGCGTCAGGCGCGGGCTGGCGCCTTCAGGGCCCACATAGCGCGTCACGCGGTCAAGCTGCTCCACCGGCACGTACAGCTTGTCGCCTTCCGCGTACTCCAACAGCAGGTAGTCGCGGGCCGTGCCGTCCAGTTCGCGGTTCACCAGTTCCTTGAACAGCGCCACGCCGTGAGCCGCGTGCACCACGTAGTCGCCCGGCTTGTAAGGGAAGGTCACTTCCGTAATGTCAATGTGCCTGCTCACGCGCGTGGCGGTTGAGGATCCCTGCGTGTCGGCGATGGAAACCAATGCCAGCTTCGCCTTGGGAAACACCATGCCTAAGGGGATGTCAACGTCCGTCACGTTCACCACGCCGCTGCGCAAACGGCGCTTTTCAGCGCCTTCCGTGCCCCTCGTGCGGCGCGTTTTGCCTTGCAGATCGCCAGATTCGGAAGACGTCAGGTTTTGTATGGGCAGGCCGTGCTCCACAAACGAAAGCATCATGTCCTGCCGCGCTCGGTAGCCTGGGGCCGAAAACACCGTCACATTACCGCCGTCTAGCAGGCTGCGAAGCTTGCCGAACAGCTTGTCGGGGTGCCCCGCCACGTCCACGCGCTTCACCGGAAGGTCGTCGTCCACCACGCCGCCCACACGCATGATGGAAAGGTAGGTGGCCCGCTGTCCGCCGCCAAAGGAAACGGCCTCTGGCGCAGCGTAGAGCCCCTCAACCGCCAGATTAGAGCCACGCGCCCGCCCGCACGCATCCTCAAAGGCATGCGCCATGTCGTCGGACAGGCTGCGCGGCTCCACCAGCACGCTTAGCACGCCTTCGCGCGCGTAATCGCCCAAGGTGGCGCCGTGGCTGTGCAGGTACGGCAGCAACGCGTCCGCGCCAGGGAACAACAAGCCGCCTTCGGCCTGTTCCAGCAGGCTGCGCAAGGCCGGATTGCTCTTCGCAGGATGCACCAACGCCTTTTTCGCCTTGGCAAGGTTTGCCTTGCTACAGGAAAACTCACGCACCGGGAATATATTCACGCGATCTAAGCCGCCGATGGTTTGGCCCGTAGACGCCACAAAGCGCCGAATTTCATCCAGCTGGTCGCCGAAGAAATCCAGCCGCACGGGATACATCACATTCCCGGGGAACACATCCACCACGCCGCCGCGCACACAAAACGTGCCGGAGCCGTCCAATTGCCCGGTGTTTTCGTACCCACGCGCTTCCAAGGCGGTCAAAAACGTGTCCAGGTCGGTTACGCCCGGGATTCCCATGTCTTCCAGTTCCACGCCCTGGCGCAGCACCAACGGACGCGCCACACGGTCACAGGCGGGCGGCAGCAAGCGTACCAAACTGCGCGCGCTGGCCACCACCACCTTGTGCTGCTTGGTCTGCAGGCTCCACGCGGCTTCCATGCGCCAGGCGGCCTGCCGGCAGTCGGGCGCCTTAGGCGCGAAGGGGAAATCAGTGCGCTCGGGAAAGCGCAGCACGCGTTCATCCCCCAGGTACGCCGCCAAGGAACGCGCGAAGGCCGCGGCCGATTCTTCGCCCGCCACCACCACCAAGGTGGGCTGTGGGTGGGCCGAAAAGCGCGCGGCCACCAAAAACGGCCGTGCGCTAGAGGCCACGCCCAGCGAAGCGTCCTGCCCGCCATCTAGCGCATCCCAAAAGCCGCCCACAGCGCCCGTGCGCTGCAGCTGGAAGGCTAACGACTCAATCAGCACTGCGTCTACTCCTTGCGTGCGCTTACTGCTTGCCTGCAGAAGGGCACACGTCGTTCAAGAAACACTCCGCGCACCTCGGACGGCGCGCCACGCAGAAGTCGCGCCCGAAATGCACCCATTGGTGGTTAATATACAGCCAATCTTCACGCGGGAACACCTTCAGCAGCACCTCTTCGGTCTTTTCCGGCGTGTCGGCGGTAGGGCCCGCCAGCTTCAGCATATGCGCAATGCGAAACACGTGTGTGTCCACCGCTATGCCTTCAGCCTGCTTGAACGCTTCGCACATCACCACATTGGCGGTCTTGCGGCCCACGCCGGGCAGCGTCTGCAGCGCCTGGAAATCAGCCGGCACTTCCCCGCCGAAGTTTGCCACAAGCGTCTGTGCAAGCCCCACCAGCTTTTGCGCCTTGCTGCGGAAGAAACCCAGAGAATGGATGATGCGCTCTATGTCTTCCACACGCGCCTGCGCCATGTCATACGGCGTGGGATACGCTTCAAACAACGCAGGGGTCACCTTGTTTACGGCCGCGTCGGTGCATTGGGCGGAAAGCACCACCGCCACAGTAAGGTGGAAGGGGTTTTCGTAGTCAAGCGAGCATTCCCCGCCGCCGTAGTGGTCGAACATGCGCGCTTCTATAACAGCCGCACGCTGCTGCTTGGACTTCAGCGATTCCCTGGCCATGCAAGCCTCCAAAGTTAGGTATCATAGGACGGCTACATAATACCGAACAACGCAAGGACTTTACATGCTTGAACCGACTATCGCCTATTTGGGGCCCGAAGGAACGTACTCCGACGAAGCCGCGCGCCAATTCGCCGAAAAGCTGGGCCTGGAAAACCCCGGGTATGTGCCCTGCAATTCCTTCGATGAAGTGTTCGACTGCGTGGACCGCGGCAAATGCGCCTTTGGCGTGGTGCCCACGGAAAACTCCATAGAAGGCGCCGTCACCAGCACGCTCGACAATTTCGCGTTCAGCAGCAGCGCTGTCATTTTGGGCGAACTGGTGGTAGACATCCACCACTGCCTGCTAATGCACCCGGATGCCACGGTTGCCGACATCACCACCATTGCCAGCCACACTCAAGGCCTGGCGCAGTGCCGCCGCTACATCAACGAATACCTGCCCGGCCGCAACCTGGTTACCACTTCTTCTACCGCCGAAAGCGCAGCGAAAGCCGCTGCCGATATTCATACCGCAGGCATTGCCAACGCGTTGGCAGGCGAACTGAACGGCGTGCGTTTGGCCGAAGAAGACATCCAGGACCAGTTCGGCAACCAAACGAAGTTTGCCCTGATTGGCCGCGCTGGCACCACCGTGAACCTGACCGGCACCCGCTACAAAACCAGCCTGGCCCTGTTCCTGCAGGCCGACCGCGTGGGTGCCCTGCTGATGATCCTGGAAGAGTTCGCCTACGCCGAT
The DNA here is from genome assembly GCA_030523425.1 of Coriobacteriia bacterium. Lineage (GTDB taxonomy): Bacteria > Actinomycetota > Coriobacteriia > Coriobacteriales > Eggerthellaceae > JAUNIP01. Next base: position 6,114 of record JAUNIP010000035.1, on the reverse strand, counting down.
GTGAACATCACCATGCTGCAGTCCCGCCCCACCAAGCAGGCTTTGGGCGACTACATGTTCCTGATGGACATTGAAGGCAGCGTTAACGACGTGCGCGTCCAAACCGCCCTGAACTGCCTACGCCTGAAGCTGCGCGAAGTGAAAGTTTTAGGCTGCTACCCCGTGGAATAAGGCACACCCCTACCCCAGGCAGTTGTCCGTACGGGCGAAGAAGCCTTCGCGTACCAGGTCGTTCACCACGGAAGCGAACAGCTGCGGGTCCACTTCGCCGCGGCCGGCGGCAAACTCGGCGGCATTCAGCTGCGCCAACACAGCATCAGCGGCAATCCCGGGGTCGTCAAGCACTGCACGAAGAATGAAGGCACGCTTTTGCCGGCGCGATCCCTCAAAGGCGCTCTGCTTGGCATAGTGCGCGCTGCGCCGCGACGGGTTCACGCCTTGGGATTTCAACCAGGCGCCGAAGTCTAACAGCGCGTAATACCACGCACGGGGGTTATCCTGGGGACACACATCCTTCACCAACGGCACCAGCTGCTTGTCAGTAACGCCTTCTTCCTGGGGGAACATGCAGTGCAGAAACACGCTGCGAACGTTGGTTTCAATATACACCGCTGGGCGATTGTACGCGAAGGCCACCACCCCGCCAGCGGTGGCGGGGCCCACCCCAGGCAGTTTCTGCAGCTCATCGGCGGTTTCGGGCAAACAGCCGCCCCGCCCAGCAGCGCATTCATCCGCCAAACGCTTCAGCGCCAGCCCCCGGCGGTTGTATCCCAGCCCCTGCCACGCAGAAAGCACGTCTTCCACCGAAGCAGCCGCCAGCGCATCCACGGTGGGAAACGAACGCATCCAGCGCGGCCAATACTGCAACACGCGCTTCACCTGGGTTTGCTGCAGCATCACTTCGGACACCAGCACGGCATAGGGGTCATCCACATTGCGCCACGGAAGGTCCCGGTAATGCGCAGCGCCTTGCCGCCACACCGTGTCCGCAAACTGCGCACGCGAAAGGCCGCTTTCGGGCCACGGGCACGCCATGCGCGGTTATCTTCCCAGAAAATCGTCCACCGTGCCGTCAAGCTGCGAACGCAGAAGCTCCACCACGTTTTCTTCCAGCTTCTGGTATTCGTCGGACTCCAAAGGCTGGTACGCGGAAAGCTTCTCCAGCAGGTTTTCAGGCGTCACCGGGGCGTACGTGCGAGAACTTAAGTTTTCCTTGTACGCTTCCTCTATGGCTTCGCGCACAGCCAAATACATATCGGCGCGCGACATGTTGGCCGAAAGGGCCACCACTTCGCTGCGATCCAAGGCAGCAAGCGAAGCATGCTCGGAAACCAACTGATCCCACATCTGCTCGCGCTCCGCTTGGTTGGGGTTGTCAATATCTACCACCGTCAGCGGGGCCAACAAGTCGCAGAAGAAGGGGTCAATCTCGTCATACGAACTCAAGGACGCCAACACGTACACATCCGGGTTCGTAACAGCGTTGTGGATAAGCGTGATGGCTTCTCGCGCCCCGCGGCTTAGCTGGGACATCATGAGGCCTTCCAAGCCTTCGCCCTGGTCAAACGCCGGCACCACCCACAAATCCAAATCCTCTATGACCAGCACAGCCGGGCCTTCGAAGGAATTGCGCGCGGCGTTCATCTTCGGGCGTTGCTTGGCGTTGGTCATCACGCACAGCACCGGCAAGCCCTGCATATTTTCCTCCATGGACATACGCAGCGAAGGCAGCCCTATTTCGCCCAAGGTTGCCTGCAAAAAGCGGGCAGAATCTTCCCTGGCAGGCGCGCGGAACAACAGCGTTTCGGCAGCGGGAATGCGGTCTAGGCCATGCAGTTGGTTCAACAGCGCCACCAATGCCTGAAAATCGGGCTGGTCAGCCACGCCTATGCCCAGCGCAGCCATGGTTTCTATAGCGGTCTGGTAGCCGCTGATGGTCTTGTAGTTCAGTTTTTCGGTCACCCGCGAAAAGCCCGACGTGGAAACCTGCGACACCAGGCTGCCTTCCGTGTGCTCAAGGGCTTCGCGAAGGGAATCGTCTTGGTCTGCGGAAGCGGAAGCCGCATCCGAAGCAGCAGGAGCTTCGTCAGCGTCTTCCGACTCAACCTCCACGCATCCGTCTTCGGGCACTTTGTCGAAGGCGGAAAGGTCAAAGGGGACATCCACAGCCGCCATGGCCCCGGGAATAGTGCCCGGAAGCTTTTCCACATGCATGATGTGCGCGCCTTCCACGCCCAAGAAATCCGAAGAAATCATGTCGGACATGTCCTGCAGCGCTTCGCGGGACAAGCCATATTCTTCCAGCTTGTCTAGGGCCAATTCCTGCAGCTGGGCGGCGCAATGCGCCACTTCGTCAGACGACAAGTAGGGCTCCATCTTCTCGAAGATGTATTCGGCAAGCGAACGCTCCTTCAGGCTGCAGGCCACGCTCCACGCGCGCTTCAGCCCGTCGATGGCATCTTCGCAGGCCGCAGGATTGGTGGCGCTGGCAAAGCCGAAAGCCGCCAAATACAGATGCATACCCAGTGCGGGATTGCCCGCATCGCATGCGGCAGCCGCCTGCTTCAGGTATTCGGCAATCCTGTCAACGTTGTTGGAAGCATCATTTGCTCTGGCGTCTTCGGGCATGCAAAAAACTCCTTATTCCCATTCCAGAATGGGCCAATTCTTCAGCTTGGCGTAGCGCTTCAGCGTGTTGTCCGGGCACACCGCGTGGGGGTGCTCAGCCGCATCTAGCATGGCTTTGTCCGAATAGTGGTCGCCGTAGGCATAGGCAATCGTCCAATTGCCTTCGCCGAATTCCTTGTTGGCGAACTTCCTGACCACCCGTATCTTTTCCACACCTTCCACCGGCAAGCCATCAACCTGGCGCGTGTAGCACCCATCAGGCGTTTGGCGCATGCGTGTGGACACCTGGTAATCAACCGGATGATGTTCCATGCACTGCAGAATGAGCGGCTCGAACGTTGCCGAAACCATCATGATCTTACACCCTTGGGCCTTGCAATCCAGCATGGCCTGATGTGCTTCTTTGCGGAAAATGGTTTCCAGGCGGTCATCGTAAAACTTGCGTAAAAACACGTCTACGTCTTCCACCTTAAGGCCCTCAAACGCGCTGAACACCAAGCCGCGCACCCAGCTTTCATTCTGCGGAAGGTGCAGCTTGTAGCATATGCCCCATCCCAAAATGCGGGTGAAATAGGAAAGCTTCAGCTGGTGACGAGCAACCAGCCACTTCACCAACACCACCGGCGAATTGCCGCCTATGCTGGTGCCGTCGAAATCGAAAAGGGCAAGCTTGACCGGGTTGGCCGAAGCGCCAGCCTGCTCACAACCCGCCATGTTGCCCTCCTACCTAACTACATTAACCCGGAAAGCGCTCGCCAGCGCGGGCATTTTCCACCAGCAAATTATACATCGAATGCAGCGGGTTGCGCTACAACAGCGCCTTGACCACAAAGTAGCCCAGCACCACCAAGCCGATGATGATGCGATACACACCAAACGCCGTGAAGTCGTTGCGCTTGATGTAGCCCACCAAGAACTTGATGGCAATAACCGAAACAACGAAAGCCACCACCACGCCGGTGATCAGCACGGCAATTTCGGTGCCGGTCATGACCAGCGAACCCAAAATGACGTACTTCACCACCTTCACCGCACCCCATCCCAGCATCACCGGGATGGCCAAGAAGAACGCGAATTCGGTGGCCGCGGTACGGGAACATTTCACCAGCATGGAGCCTATGATGATGGCGCCCGAACGGCTGGTGCCAGGAATTATGGCCAAGCACTGGAACAGGCCGATCTTCAAGGCAGTCTTCCAGTCTATTTCGTCTACCGTCTGGATTTTGAACATGCCTATGGCAGGGTCTTCGCCGGCGGCTTCGCCAACAGGCGCCGCAGCAGCGCGGACATGCTTGCCGCGCGGTGCGCCCTGCTTGGCAAGATATTCCTTGGCCAGACGGCGGTTGCGGCGTTCCAGCACAATAAAGATAATGCCATACAAAATGAGCATGGCCGAAACCACGTACGCGTTGTAGAAGTGTTCGCTCACCCAGTCATCCAGCGCAAAGCCCACCACAGCGGCCGGGATGCAGCCCACAACCACCATGCCCCACAAACGCCACGTGCCTTTGCGCTGTTCGGGGGTTTTCTTCATGCTGAAGGGGTTCAGCTTGTTGAAATACAAGATGATTACGGCCAAGATGGCGCCAATCTGGATGACCACCAAAAATAGCTTCAGGAAGTCGTCCGACACATTCAGCTTGACGAATTCGTCAACCAGAATCATGTGGCCGGTGGAAGAGATGGGAAGCCATTCGGTAATACCCTCCACCACACCAATAAGCACTGCTTTAAGTATTTCAAACAACATAATGTTCCCTTATCACAAAACCAAGACTCAAACTTAATTATCCTAGCACATTCGCTTAGGTGTCCTTCATGCATGCATGTAAGTATCATGTAAGGTGCACAAAGATACACGGTGTCCAAACGGGCAGGCCATACTTGTCATTTCTTGCAATTTCGAGCTATGATTTCGCGGAATAAAGGGGAACAGGAAAGGGAGCATGCGCGAACAGCACTTCAACACGCTTAAGGACTTAGCAGTGCAGTTGGCATCCGACGGCGACTTCAGCGAAGAAGACCGCCAACTGCTGCTGCGCAACGTGCGCGAAAGCGGCAGCGATTTGCTGACAGACGCCCAACGCGAAGAGTTGGTTGCCCTGACCACCCAGGCCGTAGAGGAAAGCTTGGGCAAGAAAGTCCCGCTAGGGCTGCGCATAGTGGGCGCCCTAGGGCTTGCGGGTTGCGCGCTGCTTTTGGTCACCTTTGCGTTTTCCGCCGTTGCGTTTGTGATGGATTTTCAGAATGCCAGCTTCGAATTGCAGGCATCCATGACGCAGCGCACCACGCTCGAACTGGTGCTAAGCGCGGCTTCCCTGGTGCTCATTTTCACGAACATCCTGCTCACGCTTGTGGTTTCGCTGCGCCTGCTGGAAAACAAACGCGCGAAGGCCGCCAGCATCACCAACCTTATCGTGGTGCTTATGCTGGTCGAGATATTCCTGTCCATCATGCTGCATGGCATTTCGCCCGAACTGATACAGCTTGCCATCTTCACTGGCGTCCAGATTGCCTTGGGAGCCTACCTGAACCCCAGCCTGTCGCGCGAACGCAAGCTGAAAGACGACCTGATGCTGCTAGACGCCGAAAGGCGCGCCGCACAGGGCACCTTAGGGCTTGACTTGGAAGGCCGCGGCTACATACGGCTGGACTTCTTCAACATCTTCTGGATTTTCGTCATAGGGTCGGTCATAGGGTTGGTAGCCGAAGCAATCTTTCACATGCTGTTTGTGGACCCTGGCGTGTATGAAAACCGCGCGGGCATTCTGTACGGGCCGTTTTCGCCCATCTACGGGGTGGGATGCGTGCTGATGACCATGACGCTGAACCGCTTCAAGGACAAAAACATCCTGTTCATCTTCGTGGTGTGTACCTTGGTAGGCGGCGCGTTCGAATGGCTGGCAAGCTACTGGATGGAAATAGGCTTTGGTGCCATAGCTTGGGACTACAGCGACCAATTCCTAGGCGACATATTAGGCGGGCGCACCTGCCTGTTGTTTGCTTCCATGTTTGGTGCCATGGGAACTGTATGGATAAAGTGGATGCTGCCCTTCGTGCTGAAGGTCATCAACATGATTCCTTGGAAGTCGCGCTATGCGGTGACCACTGTGTGCGCGGTTATCATGCTGTTCGACTGCGTGTGCACCGTGCAAGCCTTGGACTGCTGGTACGAACGCGTGGCCGGCAAGCCCGTGGTCACCGAAGTGCAGCAGTTCTATGCCGACCACTACCCCAACGAAGCAATGGAGCAACGCTTCGCCAGCATGAGCGTCTACCCCAGCCCCGAAGCCCTAGAAGCCGCCGAACACCCGCAAAGTCAACTCGGCGTGTAATGGCGGATGCCTTTTGTGAGTCAAATAGGGGTCAGGCACCATTTTGACTCATGCGCCCTGGCGACGTGCCCCAACCGCCAAAGACTCCCCGCGGGGGATGGCGGATGCCTTTCGGGCGTCTCTGATGTCATGTGAAATGGGGACGTAGCAT